>CAIYVS010000704.1 GCA_903929655.1 uncultured Bacteroidota bacterium
ACTCATCATCTTTACAGAGTGCTGAGTGGGTTTTGTTTTTAATTCTTTGGCTGCTTTAAGGTATGGTATTAATGTAAGATGCACTACCAAACAATTTTCATCACCTTTTTCCCATTTTAGCTGGCGAACTGCTTCTATATAGGGAAGTGATTCTATATCGCCTACGGTGCCACCGAGTTCGGTGATAACAATATCGTATTTATTATCTTTTCCCAGCAGGGTCATCCTGCGTTTGATCTCGTCGGTGATGTGGGGGATGACCTGGACTGTTTTGCCGAGATAGGCGCCTTCGCGTTCTTTATTAATAACGTATTGGTAGATACGGCCTGTGGTTACATTGTTGGCCTGTGAAGTATAAGTATTGAGAAAACGCTCATAGTGCCCAAGATCCAGATCGGTTTCTGCACCATCTTCGGTTACATAACATTCCCCATGCTCATAGGGATTGAGTGTGCCGGGGTCTACATTGATATAGGGATCAAATTTCTGAATGGTAGTTGTGTAGCCGCGGGCCTGCAATAATTTGGCCAGCGAGGCTGCAATAATTCCTTTTCCCAAAGATGATGTTACACCACCTGTCACAAAAATATACTTAGTCATAACGCTCCTGTTTTTAAAGACCGGTGCGCAGCTCAATGAATATTACAATAAATATTAAGGAATAGCTGAAGCGGTCATACAAAGTTACAAATAAATCTGAACCTTGATTAAGGGAATAAAGGATTTTCGGGTTTAATGCGAACTATTTTAGAAAGTTGTTGATAACAAGGGTATAATCTATATTATTTCCTTATGATTTTAATCGGGATTATTGACTATAGTTTAGGTTTAAAGAAGAAACACCTACAGAGGAGATAAAGAGCGAATAGTATCATTTCTGCAAGAAATATTGGTTTACTTTTTCAAAAACCAGTTCCATATCGTCTTTTGTGCTTATGAATGAGTCTCCATCGGGAAGTATAAAAAGCAAACATAGGTGGGAACCAGCGGGTATCTCAAGCGGGTATTCTTCAAAAATGCAGGCGTAGTCTTTACTAGGGTTGTAGTTTTCTATATGAAGAATTGCAACTTTGTGTTTCCTGGATGCGTTTACGATTTGTGCGGTATTAACATCGGCGAATTTGACACATAAAGCATAAAGAGGTGCGCTCATCAAATGATTCTATTTAGTAGGGCGAAAGTAGAAAGCGTTTTACGAAATAATGCGTTTTATCCGATAGTTAACAGCTGTTTAATAATATGCTTTTAAACTATTGTTAATAAGCCGGCATTTTTACCTCATATGGATTTTATTGTTAAGGTGGCTATCTCCTTATCTTAAACATATTACTTTTGTGGCCAAATACCAGATATGCAATTTGACAGGAGTGGGTTTAGTAATGAACAACTCAGGGAGCTATACACGGAACTGCTGCGCCCGCGGATGATAGAAGAGAAAATGTTGCTGCTGCTGAGGCAGGGGCGTGTGAGCAAATGGTTCAGCGGTATAGGGCAGGAAGCGATAGCTGTGGGTGCTACCCTTGCTATGGACGAAGATGAGTATATTATGCCTTTGCATCGTAACCTGGGGGTATTTACCGCCCGAAAGGTGCCGTTTGATAAATTGTTCATGCAGTGGCAGGGACGCAAGGAGGGTTTTAGCAAGGGCAGGGAGCGATCTTTTCATTTTGGTACAAATGAGTATCATATATGTGGTATGATCAGCCACCTGGGTCCGCAGCTGGCGATAGCTGATGGTGTGGCACTGGCGCATAAGCTAAGGAAGGAGCATAAGATATCGCTGGCTTTTAGCGGGGATGGGGGTACAAGCGAGGGGGATTTTCATGAGGCGCTGAATGTGGCGGCTGTGTGGGGATTGCCGGTGATCTTTTTAATAGAGAATAATGGTTATGGCCTGAGCACGCCTGTGAATGAGCAGTTTGTGTGCAAACAATTGGCGGACCGTGCGGCGGGGTATGGGATGAAGGGCATGACGATAGACGGGAATAATATACTGGAAGTATATAAGACCATAAAGGAGGCAAGGGAATATTGTATACAGGAGCAAAAGCCGATACTGATAGAGTGCATGACATTTAGAATGAGGGGGCATGAGGAAGCGAGCGGTGTGAAATATGTGCCAAAGGAGATGTTTGCGGAATGGGCTTTGAAGGATCCGCTAACTAGTTTTGAAAATTACCTGCTGAGCGAAAAAGTTTTTAGCGGGCATTATATCAACCAGTTAAGGGAAAGTATACAAAAAGAGATTGATGCAGGACTGGCCGCGGGTTTTGCAGAGCCACCTGTTGTGCCGGATACTAAAGAGGAGTTGGGGGATGTTTATGCACCTAATGATAAAGAGCCTACTCACACCAGTGGTGGGGATAAGAGCGAAAAGAAGTTTATACAGGCAATAAGTGATGGCTTGAGGCAAAGTATGGAACAGTACCCGAACCTGGTGCTGATGGGCCAGGATATTGCGGAGTATGGCGGGGCTTTTAAGGTGACGGAGGGTTTTGTGCAGCAGTTTGGGAAGGAGCGGGTGCGCAATACACCGTTGTGTGAGAGTGCCATTGTCGGAACTGCATTGGGTTTATCCATCAAAGGGTTTAAGGCGATGATGGAGATGCAGTTTGCTGATTTTGTGACGGTGGGTTTTAACCAGATCATTAATAATCTTGCCAAAATATATTACCGCTGGGGGCAAAATGCGGATGTGGTGATACGAATGCCTACGGGTGCGGGTGTGGGTGCAGGGCCTTTTCACAGCCAGAGTAATGAGGCCTGGTTTGTGCATACGCCGGGGCTGAAGGTGGTGTATCCATCTACACCGGAGGATGCAAAGGGCTTACTGATAGCTGCTATAGAGGACCCGAACCCGGTAATGTTTTTTGAACATAAGGCTTTGTACCGCAGTATAAGTGGTATGGTGCCGGACGAATATTATACTATCGAGATAGGGAAAGCGAGGCAAGTGCAGGAAGGTGAGGATGTCAGTATTATTACTTATGGTGCAGGTGTGCACTGGGCAATGGAATATGCCGCAAAACATGCAGATATATCATTTGATATTGTTGACCTGCGCACTTTATTGCCATTAGACCATGATGCTATTAAGGCATCGGTTGAGCGAACCGGCAAGGTGCTGGTGCTGCATGAGGATTGCATGACGGGTGGTATAGGCGGCGAAATAGCTGCCTGGATAAGCGAAAATTGTTTCGGCAAACTGGATGCGCCTGTGATACGTTGTGCCAGCCTGGATACGCCTATACCTTTTGCGATAGAACTGGAGCAGAACTTTTTGGCGAAAAGCCGGCTGGATGAATGTGTGCAGAAGCTGGTGAATTATTGATTTTAATATTGTTGCAATATTTGTAGCTTTATATACTTTAGTGGATAAACGCCCGGAGGATGAAAAAAAGCCATATTTATTTGTTGCCTTTGTTGAGCCTGGTGATATTGTTGTATTCCTGTGAGGATATGGGCAAAAAACAGCATCACGGGTCGATAGTATTGGATGATTCATCTAATATCGTTACAGAAACCAATACTAAGAACCTGCAGGATATGGTTACGGATCTTCACCCGGATATTCCTGTTTCAAGTGCTGCTGCTGATACTGCGAAGCCTGTTGAGAAAAAACCTGTTGGAGATACACAGCAACATACTGTAGTTGGCAATACGGCCCAGGCAGTTTTACCGGAAGGCCTGAACGTAGCTTTTAAGGAAATCCTGTTCTCTATTCCGGGAATCAATACCAAAACTTACCGTAAACAAAACCTTGAAAAGGCGAATGGAGCTACTTATGAATTGATGTCAGGCTCACTAAACGGTAAGCAAATAAGGATTGGAAATGGGACTGTGAGCAAAGTTGCTGAGCGCTACCAGACTATTGTGGTTTTAAAAAATGATCTCGGTACTTTGCCCCTTGAGAGCCTGAGTAATGTTACGGATTGGGAAGAGCTGAAGGGTAAGAATAATATTTATGCAATAATGGGCCTGAGCGAAAAGCTGGAATCTGCCGATATTACTTCAGCATCTTTGCAAAAGGCGATAAAAATTGCAGGAAGAAAACACCATTTTAGCAGGAGAACAGAACAGGAATGGATAAGAAGCCTGAGAAATACGCGTAATAACAGGCACAACATAACAGTAGCTCTCCGCTCTGTGATATGGAAGGTGGATGGTAAAGATGCTGCAGGGAAAAATTTCTCTAAACAGGTAAGGGTGGATTTGCCTGCGCCAGCTTTTGAGAGGGAATAGAAATACCAGTAGAAAGCAGTATATTTATATATAATAAACTGCTTTTCTATGAAAAAGGCTCTTCTTTTTATCAGTGTTTTCTTTTTTACTACAAAATTAATTGCACAAATTTTGCCTGTTTCGTCTCGGGTAAGGCATACGGGTTTCTTTAAAAATATCTCGCACACAACAGATAATCTGAAATACCAAATCGCAAATAAAACTACTGGACCAGGTGGTGATCGGTGGTATAATTATGCTAGTTACCAAAGTACATTAACTAGTTCTGCATATGGTTATGAAATTTATCTTTATTTCACTAATGACAAACTTTGTGGAAATTATGATACTCTTGTGCCGTATTGTATGCGATATGACACATTGAGAATAAATACTTATGCAACTAGTTTTGATCCCACTTATGTCGGCTTTAACGACAGCACTATATACCCCGGAGTAATTGCTATAACTCCAAGTGATGCTTATACCGTTGATACTGTTGGGATATGGGGTTATTATACCAGAAATCTTGTTGACACAATATCTATTGATACACTTCGTGTGACGTGCATGTATGGGAAAGGCACTGGAACAAATCTCCCGATAAAATTTCTGACTGGTATGACAAATTATTGCAATTATGACACTGTTTACTATGCTTCTATAAGCGAAGATATATATAAGCATATTGGCACTAAGGATACCAGCTCAACAGATTCAGTTATCGTTAAAGATATTTTATTGACATACCATGATACAGCCTATTACCCTGGGCTGGGCAGACGATTTAACGTTGAACTAAACAATTTCAATGTTCCAGCAAATGATTTAACTGCCGTAACAGTGACATTTAAGACAGGTGAAATTGTTCCTGCATGGGATACTATTTATACAAGCTGGCCAAACACTCTGTGTAGCTTTCCTTCTCCCCAAATATCAAAGCACGGTTTATTTCATCCTTTTTTCTTTGGTATTAGTGGGTTACAAACGTATTTTCCTGGTTATTTTAATACTGGTTATTATAATTTATTACCTGATACTGGAAGTTGGCAGGGTTCATATGTTCCGGAATATTCTTATTGCCCCTCGTGCACACTATCAGTTTTACAAACACCAGATATTGATTTCCATGTTCATTGTGGAAATTGTAATCTGACAAACCGTCCTGCTGGTACTAGTGTTAAGTTAATTCTGTAATGACGGATAAAGTCTTTTTAGCTTTATTCTTGCATCCGCGTTGGTGAACTGCCAGTTGATTTTGCTGTTTGCATTATTTCTATGTTCCTGCCATGCGTTAGCTTCTTCAGTTACTTTGTCCATAGTAGGAATGTGTCGGTTGAGGCATTGTCCGTTTAATACATGTAGTTCTATTTCGGCCATGTTCAACCAGCTTCCGTGTTTTGGTGTATATACAAACTCGAACCTGTCCCAAAGACGTTTTGCTTCCAGGGGCTCAAATGTTTCATAAAATGCTGCTGCTGTATGCGTATTGAGGTTATCCATCACTAAGGTTATTCTTTTAGCATCAGGGAACATTTCATCAGCTATTCTTTTAATGAATTTTGCCCAGTCCTTCTTTGTTTTATACTCGGTTACCTCTACCATTCTTCTGCCTTTCAACGGTTCATTAGCCATAAAAATATTGACTACTCCATGTCGCACATACTCATAATCTATTCTAGTGTCCTGTCCTGGTTTTATGGGCAACGTCGGCTTACCTTCTTCTATCAACTGTTTGGGCGATTCATCCATACAAACTACCGGAAAGTCTTTGTCATAAGGCTTCTTATAGATGTCTAACACCCGTTCCATGTTCGCCACAAATTCACTGCTCTGCTCTGGTGGTATTACCCATCCCTTTACTTTCCAAGGCTTAAGTTCATTTTTTTTAGAACGTTACCGACTGTAACATATGATATGCTTTCTGCGTATTTTAATTCCACCATTTTATCCGCCAACAAACGTAATGACCACCTTGCAAATCCTTTTGGAGGTTCACTACAACAAAGCGAAACTAACTTCGCTTCCATATCTCCATCTACTTTTACTTCGTACTTGCGGGTTGTAGCGCGACGTTCCAGAGTTGCTTCAAAGCCCTCCTCTATAAACTTCTTCTTTACGCGATCTATAGTTCTCATGCCAATTTTAAGAACTTTACTTATTTGCTCATTGGTCACTTTCTCGGAATACTCCCCCTCGTCACAATTCAGTAAGATATACGCAGCTCGAAATGTCTGCGACGTATGTGACCCCTTATTAATAATACCGTGGAGTTCGTCTACCTCTGCCTTAGTTAATTTGACCGTATAAAGTACCATAGTTTCTTGCAAAGGTACAAAGAAATACGTCATTTTATAATTAACTTAACACTAGTGGCATTGCAACAGCAGGTTCTTATCAGACAAGTTTTGGCGGCGGTTCTTACGATGGCTTTTTAGCAAAATGGGGTGCTAACGCAGTATTTATTATAGTCCCTGTAAACAGCACTTATTGCGCCGGCGACACATTTCATCTATCTTTTATTATCAACGACACATTACACAATGGAAATATTTTCAAAGTCCAGCTTTCCGATTCCTCAGGCAGTTTTATAAATGGAATGATTATTGGTTCTGATACAGCTACCACTTCAGGCACCATATTCTCTACCATCCCTGCCACAACTATTGGAGGCATCCATTACCATATACGTGTTTTTTCTACCAATCCTTCAGATACAACACTTGCCGACACAATAGCGATTCATATCAAAACAAAACCGTTTTTTACGGTTTCATCCAGTAGTCTGGTATGCGAAGGTAAACCCCTTGCCTTCACAACAAGCAGCAGCTTCAGCGGCCTCACTTACCACTGGTTCGGCCCAAACGCTTTTTCTTCATCCTCATCAAACCCTGTTATTAATCCCGTTTCATTTTCCGATTCTGGTTATTACTATGTTTCAGATACACTATCCGGCTGTTTTACAAGCGATACCATTCATGTGCCGGTTCTCCCCGGTATTGCATCACCTACAGCAAGCGCCAATGTTCCATGTGCAGGAGACACCTTAGCCCTGAATGCCGGTACTGTAACAAGTGGTGTTAGCTATAGCTGGACAGGCCCCAATGCATTTTTGTCGTATCTTCAAAATCCATACATTGCCAATGCCACAAGTGCCAATGCAGGCACTTATCAAGCCATATTTACACTTGCCAACGGCTGTGCAGATACCATCAACGTTCCTGCCACAGTAAGTCCCATTGCAGGACCACCCATAATTAATATCAGTGTTTCCCCTTCTGATACCATATGTGCCGGAGCAAATATTACCCTCACAACAACAGTCAGCAATGCATCAAGTCCCGTTTACCAATGGCGGAAAAACGGGATAGATATCACCGGCGCCACAAGTGCGGGGCTTACCACAGGCTTTGTAAACAATGGCGATATCATCACCTGCAAAGTAACAGGCAATGCTGCACCCTGCCAGCTCGTTAATACAGGCATTAGTAATGCTATAACCATGCACGTCCTGCTCATACCACCGCCAAATCTTACATTGATAACCTATGCAATAGGAGATACCATGACCTTTTCAGGACATATCACCAATGGCAATGCAGGCCTTACCTACCAATGGACAAGAAACGGAATCAACATACCCGGCTTTAAAAGCCTCTAGGCGCACAGCATCATCAATG
>CAIYVS010000705.1 GCA_903929655.1 uncultured Bacteroidota bacterium
AAACTTGCCCTGTAACGCGAAGGCTTCATTTTTAAATAAGCACTGTCATTGATCACTTTCAGGTAAGAGCTATCTTCCGCCTCTTTGGTTTCTTCTTCTTTTTTGATCTCCACTCCGTGATCGTTCACAGTGTCCATTTTCACATTGGCAACAACCGGTGCGCTAACTTCAGGTTCAGAAAACTCACTCTGAAAAACATTGCCGCTTTTTATCAATGCTTGCGATGCAACATTCTCTTCCTTCTCTATCCTGCTTCTGCTTTTCACAGGCCTTCCGGATAATACCTTTACAGTAGTATCTTCATCTGTTTTGTTTCTGGAAAGCAAAGTAGGTTCCAGCTTTTTCACCTGCACATTATATCCCGGTATCTGCAAACCATGAAAATATATTTTGTACTTATCTCCCTGCTGTATCACATCAGCCACATTATTACTCGCAGGATTGTACTGATGTATCACAATGTTTTCGGAATAATTAGTAATAGGCACTGCATAGGCAGAATCTTTATTATTCTTATCACGCCCAAACATCACCACATACTTATTCTGTACCCCATTACTATCATACAGAAAAGCAAAATTCTCGCTGCCGTACTGTATCGGCTGCGTCACATTGCCGCTCTTCACATGAGAGCATTGCAATAACTCAGACCGCTTCGTTTTGGTGTCATAAAAGAAAACATTCATTGGCCCCGTAGGCAATTCGTTCACCTCCAGCGGCACATTCAGGTTAGGTTTGGGTCTGTTAGACAAAAACAATATGCCATGTTTTGTTCCGCCGCTCACAAACCAGGGCTGCGTATCATCCCATGCATCATTCGTTATGTTCTTAATAACAGAACGGCGAATAGTATATTCATAAAGGTCCGTCTGGCTCTTTCTGATTGCAGAAAAAACCATCTGGTTATCATCCTCCAGGAAACTCATGCCCAATACCCTGTCAAAACGATTCTTAGGTATCACAGAATTCTCGATCCTTGCTTTCAGCGAATTATATACCTTCAGCATCAGCCTGCCATCTTTCTTATACAAGATCCCCAGCTTCAACCCATTGTTCGACCATGCCATGATCGGGTAATCAGGATCGTTCCGCTGCGTATAATCCTTTCTCCCGCCCTGCATGATCAATGCCCTTTCCTGCTCATTTTTAGTTTTCTGCAGCCACACAAAAAACTCACCATCTTTCCACGTCACAAAAGCCACATCATTCCCCCTGGGCGACACACGCACACTCCTCAGCACCGTATTGTCCTTAGGTATATTCAGGTCCAGCAAACCACTTGTGCTATCCGGCACATCCCTGCTCACAGCATCAGCTGCGTAAGACTTCTTATAAAAAGCCATACACGAATCATAAGCCTTCCGCACCTTCAGCCCCAAAGTCTGCGGCTGTTTCATACCCTGGTTCAGACTGCTTTTCTGCTGCATCGTATACAGCAAATTCTTCACCGTATTGTCACCATACTCATCCGATACAAATTTCCAGAAAGCCTTTCCCGCCAGTTCAGGATACGCCTCGCTCAGCTCATAAAAACCATCCTTCGGCCTCGCCTCCGTCAGTTCCTTCCACTTGCTGTTACTTTTTGCATCCCAGCCATCCACCAGGTACGCAATATATCCCTCCGTCACCCACGGAGGTAAATTCAGGAACACCGCATTCTTCACCACCTGCCGCAAACTCTCCCCAAAAATAATACGCTGCATAACCACCTTGCTCATCCCCGCGCGCAATTGTCGTTTCAGATCCGTATGGACACCAGTAAAATACACCACCAGTTTATCCCCTACCAGGTCTATCGTTACCAGGGGAGTAATGCCCAAATTCTGTCCATCTTCTTTCAGCCCCACATTCGTCTGTTTATACTCGTCGTAAGAATTGTATAAAATAATATTGAACCGTTTCGGAAACTGCCCCCCCAGTTTTTTCTCCACAACACTTATATCCCTTTCAGCCTCCTCAGCCACATACCGCGCCAGTTGATAACCCCCCTTATCATAATGATAAATCCTGAAATGCTTTGTATCAAAAAACTTCCACGCAAACTTCCTTGTCTGTATCCGGTTTTGCCCAAAAGTCTCCAGGCTCGCCGTTTGCGACCAGGCACAAAAAGGCAATACAGCCAAAAACACTGCAAGCACCCAAACCCATAAACCCAACCTATACCTTAAAATCATCAAATCTTATTTGTCCCATTTTTTTTATTCATACACCAACACCCTAAATCCCGAAAAAGCCCCAAGCCTTTTCCCCCTTCAGGGGGTTAGGGGGTCACATTTCCCAATACTTAGACGTAATTTCGCACACTAAGCCATTTTAAAATTACGTAAAATCTTCTTTAGCACATGTTAAATAAACACATTTTCACATTCGGCCCCTTCCAGGAAAACACCTACCTCATTACAAACCAGCAAAAACAGTGCTGGATTATCGATCCCGGTATGTATGACCCCGCCGAAACCGAAAAGTTTATTACCTACATCAGCACCCACCAGCTCATTCCCCAAGCCATCATCAACACACATGCACATATAGATCATATATTTGGCGTCCAGCCACTTATCGACAAATTTAACATCCCATTCGCCATACACCCAAAAGACCAGCCCATCCTCGACGCCGCAACCATGAGTGCAGCCATGTTCGGCCTCAAAATCGGCACAACACCAAAACCCACATTTTATTTAAAAGAAAAACAGGACCTCCCACTTGGCGATGAATCCCTGCAAGTCCGCCTCACCCCCGGCCACTCCCCCGGCTCAGTAGTGTTCTACTATCCCCAGGGCCACTGGCTCATAGGCGGCGACGTACTCTTTGCAGGCAGCATAGGCCGCACAGACCTCCCCGGCGGCAACCACCCAACCCTCCTCCACAGCATCCGCACCCAACTCTTCACCCTCCCGCCAGAGACCACAGTTCACCCCGGCCACGGCCCCGCCACCAGCATAGCCGAAGAAATGCAGACAAACCCCTTTTTACAGTAAAAATAAATTCTTTTGTCACAAGCCACAATACTACTATCATCATCCTTGCGTCGCACACTTCTACGCCTGTACAAGGCACAGCAAACGCAAAACTGCCAGCCCAAATAGTATCGTCATATCCAATCCCGTTTTCTGCGGGGTGAGAACTTTCTAATTGAGGCATCTAAAAAAAATATAAAGAACGAAATAAATCTCCCGGGAAATAGACTTGTCGCCCAATAAAAATCGCATTGCCATAAGCGATGTAAATAACTCAATTCTGAAAATTCTATAATTCCGTAAATTCTGGTTCAGACTATTGTTTCACCACCTTCCTCACTTCCATACCCCCATCACTATAAATCACCTGCACAAAATAAACACCCTTCACAAAATCTTTTGTAGAAATGATTGTTTTATTTTGACCAACTATCGCCTTGTATTGTAATTGCCCAAGAAGATTGTAAATATTAATTGTCATTCCATTCTCTTTACTCTCTAGCACTAATTCATTCTGCACCGGATTCGGATAAACTGTCAAATACGGCTTCTCCAAACGCTGTCCTGCTACTCCCTCAGTCGATCCGTCGGTTACATAGGTAACTATTGTATCTATTTCAGTACTGGGCGCAGAATAGAACTTTAGTTCTATACTTAACAGCCAATGATGGAAATTGGGCATATACCAGTAATAGTATTCCTCATGCACATGACTAGCGCTTGCTATCCCATTAACAATTTGCGAATCCGTGCCTAAAAATGTTTCATGTACTCTTAAAACATTATTAAA
>CAIYVS010000706.1 GCA_903929655.1 uncultured Bacteroidota bacterium
ACTTCAGGAAACGTAGTGTTAACTTCTGGTAATTTAACATTGACCAGCGGGACATTGACTTTAACAGCCAACAGTTCAGTGTTGACATGTACTGGAACAGGTACTAACGGTATGCTCGTTACAAATCTTTACAATGACACAGCGTCAGCTCTTTCTGGAACTCAGAGAGACATAAAGATTATGATTGGAGCAACACCTTACTACTTCACAGTATATCCAACTAAAGTCTAACTAATTAAATAGTTGTTCTTTCACTCCCTTCCTTATTAATAGGGAGGGGTGATGAAAGAATAACAAACGCATGGAACCAACCTCCTGACATAACCATTGTAGCACCAAATGTAAGAGCTTTCGCTATATCACCATAATATTTTGCTCCTCCGTCAGCAATAATTGGAACATCCCAACCACGAATTTCTACCATAACCTTTTTAGCCTCAAAAACTGAATAAAGAGTAGGAAGATGAAAACCTGTTTGATAACGAGTTGTACAAATTGAGCCACCACCTATACCAACTTTAATAGCATCTACTTTAAGATCAGCAAGATAACAACAAGAATTATTGCACCTGCAGACAGGTATACCCCACCACCTATATCCTTAAGATGGTTTTTAATAGTACGCACCTCTACCCTCAGATGTTTCCTTTCTGATGAACTTAGGTTGGATTTGTCCATTTCATTAATATTATGCAACCTGGTTAATAAAGCTTCTGCTTCTGTAGATTTAGCTACAACCAATGTAGAAGATGCACTATTAGCGGCTGCCTGTATATGAACCGGTTGAAATGTTAGTGACAAACATGTTGCCATTAAGCAAAGTGTAATTTTTTTCATTTTATTTGTTTTTTATTTTTTTTAAATTAAAGTACTCTTCTTCCCTGGATGATTCTAAGTATCACTGCTATAATTGCAATAACAAGAAGTATATGAATAAGTCCGCCGCTACCGTATCCTAAAAATCCGATTGCCCAGATAATAACTAATATTACCGCTACTGCATAAAGTAAATTTCCCATGATTGTTATTTTTAGATTTTATGAATAGATAATCCAATTGTTGATACTCCTGTTGACAGATCAAGAAATACACCAATCCTGTGATTAATGTGATATTCTGTCCCGATATGTAGGTCCAGGAATAAAGAACTGGGCTGACCATAATAATTTTTGTCACCCGTATATCCATTCTGCCAGCTTTCATTTACAATAGCAAAGCCAAGAGAGCCCGCTAAGTAAAAATCCCATTTAGGACCGGCGCCGAGCAGATCATCAAAGTAATAAGTCCCTTTTACACCAATTGGAATGACCGTTTCACGATAGGTATAATACTGGTAAGGGGTATTATTATTGCCATAATAATAATCGTTTGAATAGGTATAAAAATTAAGAAAGGGGGCTAAAGTAAAATTCTTAGCTACATCAAACTCATAGTCTATATGCAAAACAGGCAATGAACGACCTACATAACCGTAATAACCTGAATATCCACCAACGCCTAAACCCAGGTTCAGAGTTCCGCCATATCTTTCAAAAGCTTTGGCATCATAATGACACACACTTGCTAATAGTATCGCGATTGTTATAAATTTTCTCATGTTTTTCGATTTTTAATTAATGAATTGAAGCTCTTAATATCTTATTTAGTTGATGGTTTGAATATTATAGCTCGTATATAATTTTGTTTAGCTCCTCTTTGGTTTTACCAAGTTTAGTTTGCAGCCTTCCC
>CAIYVS010000707.1 GCA_903929655.1 uncultured Bacteroidota bacterium
TCTAATACATTTAAATTAAATGAGGCAAAATTGCAATGGGAAATATTCCCGGTGAAATAACAAAATCTCAAATTTAGAGTTAAATTTGGTTCAAAATCGGGCTTTATTGTTCTAATGCTCCTATCTATAAAAAAACCAGTTATGAAAAAAACCTACCTGCTTTCATTGTTTATTATAATGCTTTATTGCTCATGTAACAAGGCATTTCAAAATACTACTCCGGGAACCTTAAATTACACACTCATTCATCCTAATATAAGTCTTGATGCAAATAGTACTTATCATTTAAACCCACAATTGTATATAAGCGGTGATATTAAAAAGAACCCAATAACAATAAGTTTTAAAGGTTTGCCTGCTAATGTTACAGTTTCTCCGTCATCTGTAACTGTGGATACGAATTATAGCCCTGTTTTTGTTTTTTCCGGCAATAATGCAGCTACAGGAGTATATAATTTACAAATGATCGTTTCCAATAGTCAGACTGGTGATGAAAGTTATAGTTTCAAACTTACAGTATTACCGGCAAATGATTGCGCAAGTGGTATTAGCAGTTCTTTCTCTCATTACGTTTACGGTTGTAACAGTGGCTCGTACTCGGTTATCCTAAGTGCGATACCCGGCACACCCAACATGTTCACGATTTCAAATTTTGAAAACATAGGGAGTTCTTATTCTGTTTCGGCCATTATAGATTGTGGCTCAAATGGCGGAAGTAATAATATAGCTATCTATTTGCCCAGGCAAACGATAAATGGCTATACCATAAGTGGCAGCGGATATTATTATAATTCAGTAAATACTAACACGGTTTATATCACAGATACAGTCATCAATCCAGTTGGTGTGAAAACTATTTGCCAAAACGTTCAAATCAATTAGTAGTATCCGATAATGAACATATAATATTGTTATAATTCGGGCAAATGTGTTTTGAATAAATTAATTCTCTTTCCTTTGCAATACATTTGCATTCATTATACATAAATGAAATTTGAATTAGCGGTAAAAGATCATCATTCACAAGCAAGAGCTGGTACCATCAGTACTGCCCACGGCCAAATAGAGACTCCCATTTTTATGCCTGTGGGCACCATTGGCAGTGTTAAAGCTGTCAGCCAGCAGCAGCTACATGATGAAGTAAAAGCCCAAATCATATTAGGTAATACTTATCATTTATACCTGCGCCCAGGCACCGATATAATAGAACAGGCGGGGGGATTACACAAATTTAATGGATGGCACAAACCCATACTGACTGACAGTGGTGGCTACCAGGTTTTTTCGCTGGCTGCAAACAGGAAGATCAATGAGGAGGGTGCCTTGTTTCAATCGCATATTGATGGCTCTAAACATTTATTTACGCCTGAAAAGGTAGTTCATATACAAAGAAGTATCGGCGCAGATATTATCATGGCCTTCGATGAATGCCCTCCCTACCCTTCGGAATACGCTTATGCTAAAAACTCGATGGAATTAACCCACAGATGGCTGGCTAGGGGTGTAAAAGAAATGAGTGAGACTGAAGCGAAGTATGGTTATGAACAAACATTTTTTCCCATAGTGCAGGGCAGTACGTACAGGGACCTTAGAAAAGCATCGGCAGAATTTGCAGCGGCAATGGATTGCGATGGCAATGCAATTGGCGGGCTCTCCGTGGGCGAACCTGAAGAAATGATGTATGAACTGTCTGCCCTGTGTTGCGAATATTTGCCTGAGGATAAGCCGCGTTACCTTATGGGCGTGGGTACGCCTTGGAATATCCTGGAAAACATCTCATTGGGCATCGATATGTTTGATTGTGTAATGCCAACCCGTAACGGAAGAAACGGGATGTTGTTTACCACAAAGGGTGTGATCAATATACGAAATAAGAAATGGGCCAATGATTTTTCGGTAATAGATGATGGATTGGATTGCCTTAGCAGCCAATACTATTCGAAAGCCTATCTACGCCATTTGTTCATAGCATCGGAGATATTGGGACTGCAAATTGCCAGTATACATAACCTGGCTTTTTACCTGCATTTGGTAAAACAGGCCCGTACGCATATTTTGCAGGGCGATTTCCTGCA
>CAIYVS010000708.1 GCA_903929655.1 uncultured Bacteroidota bacterium
AACAAAACTAAAATTAAAGACATGTTTACCATTCTTTTTATTCTTTCGATCGTGGTATTTATTTACCTATTATATGTGTTATTGAAACCGGAAAAATTTTAATCTTAAACTAAGAAATAATGAATACAGAATTAACAGGTATTATCGTTTCATTCCTGCTTACCGTACTGCTGGCTTATCCGCTGGGAAAATACATTGCCAAAGTGTATGGAGGCGAAAAAACATTATTCGATTTTTTGAAACCAGTCGAAAATTTCATTTATCGTATTTCGGGTATTAATCCCAAACAGGCGATGACCTGGAAAGAGTTTCTGAAAGCTATGTTGACCATCAATTTATTGTGGTTGGTCTATGCTTTTTTCATGTTCCTTTTTCAGGCTCACTTACCCCTGAACCCTGATGGCAATCCAAATATGACACCTGATCTAAGTTTTAATACTGCTATCAGTTTTCTTGTCAACTGTAACCTGCAGGATTATTCAGGAGAAAGCGGTGTAACTTATCTGACACAATTATTTGTAATAACTTTTTTACAATTTGTAAGTGCCGCAACAGGCATAGCGTGCCTTGTGGCATTATTCAATGGATTGAAAGAAAAAACAACGAATAATCTGGGTAATTTCTGGCACATTTTTACATTAACTATTACCAGAATACTTTTACCGCTTTGTTTAGTTGTTGCTGTATTACTTGCATTCAATGGTACACCTGCAAGTTTTGATGGCAAAGACACGATTACAACATTACAAGGGGATACAGTTCAAGTGTCTCGTGGTCCTGCTGCTGGTATGATTGCTATTAAACACATTGGAACAAATGGTGGTGGTTGGTTCGGTGCTAATTCAGCACACCCTTTAGAAAATCCGAATTATTTCACAAATATGCTCGAAATAATTGCACAGGTATTATTACCTATTGCAATGATATTCGCAATGGGATTTTATATCAAAAGAAAAAAATTCGCAAACGTTATTTTTGGCGTAATGACTATTGGGTTGCTATGCCTTTTAATACCTACTGTTATAACTGAGATTCATGGTAACCCAGAAATTGCGAAGATGGGTGTTACTCAAGCTACAGGTGCAATGGAAGGGAAAGAAGTAAGGTTCGGACCAGCAGCTTCCGGTTATTGGAGTATCGTTACCACTATTATATCCACGGGTTCTGTAAACTCAATGCATGACAGCTCGATGCCTTTATCTGGTTTGATGCAAATGTTAGGGATGTTGGTAAATGCATTTTACGGTGGTTGTGGAGTTGGGATACTTAATTATTTTATTTACATCATTATTGCGGTATTCATATCTGGGCTCATGGTTGGTAGAACACCAGAATTCATGGGACATAAAGTGGAAGCCAGAGAAGTGAAGATCGCAGCATTAGTTACTTTATTATCTGCATTTATTATAAAGGGCGGAACAGCATTAGCTGCATTTTATTTTGTACAACATGGAAATGCAGATTGGGCTGTAAAACCCAGTGCATGGTTGAATAATCCAGGATATCATGGATTCTCAGAAATGTTGTATCAATACATATCATCCAATGCAAATAACGGAAGCGGATTTGAAGGTCTAGCTGATAATAATCCTTTCTGGAATATCACTGCAGGCTTTGCGATGATATTAGGTAGATATCTTCCAATCATTGGCCCAATTGCAATTGTTGGATTGATGGCGAAGAAAAAACATATACCTGAATCTGCGGGTACCTTAAAAGT
>CAIYVS010000709.1 GCA_903929655.1 uncultured Bacteroidota bacterium
ATTTCATAACTGGCTTAGGAAATATTTTACCTTTTGTCCATATTGCACAAGACATGGCACATCTTGGTTATCCAGCCTATTTTTTAAAAATAATTGGCGTATGGAAAATTTTTGCTGCCCTCGCAGTTATCATCCCAAATATTCCACGAATAAAAGAGTGGGCCTATGCAGGAATGATATTTGACCTAACAGGTGCTGCGCTGTCCCGTTATTTTGCAGGAGATGCTGTTCAAATGGTAATAATTCCAATTTGCATTTCGATGCTTGTAACCCTTAACTATATTATCAGGCACTCTTTACAAACAAAGAGTAGTTTATAAAGACTATTAATGCAGGAGGATATGTTTTGTCTATAGACATGTAATCCGAATTAGTTCGAAAAGTGTCCAGTCAACTCAATTTCAAGTTGTGCAGAATTATGACAACTTATGCAGGATTGTGAAGGCTTATGTCGATTGAAGTAATAAGGTGCTGAATTGCGTTGAAGCCCTGGCAAAAAGGTTTGAAAGTTGTCCAGTCGACCCGCCTTGAAAAGTCTTACTAAAAAACAGTAAGGCTTTTTATTCTTGAAATTTCAAATAGTGTTCTGCTCTGATGGTGCCGTCATTGCAAAGTAATTCATCTCCAAATCATAGAAGGTACCTGTCCTCTCAAATTTTAGTCCGGCTTTTTCAAGTACCCGCCTGGATCTATCATTTGTTAAGTTTGCAGTAGCTACAATTCTCTTTAGCTTCAGGTGGTCAAAACCATAATCCAGCAATCCTTTAGTTACTTCGGTGGCATAACCTTGCCCCCAATACTCCTTTTTAAACCGATACCCTATTTGAATTTCATTGGTTCCATCCAATATAGTCATACTGGCGGCACCAATAAGGGTACCATCAGTTTTCAGGGTTACCGCCCAAATTCCTAATCGACTATTTTTTTCGTAAGAAAGAAGTATGTTTTCAAAACCATTTTTTTCTTCTTCTATTGTTTTAATCTGTCCATTGCCTATAGACTTCATTACTTCTGCACTGGTATTCATTTCATAAACATCTTTCCAATCATCCACCTTGAATTCCCGGACAAATAACCTTTCGGTTGTCAACATTGTTCTCATTTTTATAATTTCAGCCAGCTAAATTTACAATTAGCTTTAAATAATGTTCAAAAAAAAATGTAGCGGCGGGTTAGAATGTAGCTCAGTAGTTTTTATGCTATTGAGTTTTTAATCTTAGGAGCAGTTTGATGCAATGATCAAAATCATATTCCCACATCTATAAGATAATTGCAAAAACAGCTTGTGAAGTGTAATTTCGCAGCTTTCATTAATTAAAAATTAAACATTTTTTATTACATAAGATGATGCGATGTGTTTTTGTTATACTTTTTCTTTCCTTATACACTACAGGAAATGCCAGGGATATATTTAATAAATCAGGCGACGCAAAGCTTAAAAACCCTCCCAAAATTTTTACTGAATGCCTGGACCGCCTGGACCTGGTATTATCTGATTCATTGAAAGAGGTGATACGAAAAGAAGATGAAAAAGAATTCTGTGCAAGGTTTTTCAGATGTTCTGATTTTGAAGATGCAGGACATTGTGAGGACTATGACTATGGATTGAAAGAAATGCTGAACCTGGTGAACATGGGCTACCCGGATACGGCACACCCTAAAACTGCAGGTTCGCTGAATATTTTTTCCCGCAATGACAAGGTAGTCATTTCGGATATCAGCGCATGGTTTAATGCAAAAGGTGTACATAACAGTGATGTGATGCTGAGGATACTTTTTTATGCTTATCACCGTATGCT
The DNA here is from genome assembly GCA_903929655.1 of uncultured Bacteroidota bacterium. Lineage (GTDB taxonomy): Bacteria > Bacteroidota > Bacteroidia > Chitinophagales > Chitinophagaceae > JABDGU01. Next base: position 1,800 of record CAIYVS010000709.1, read on the forward strand.
GAATAATATGGACTCTGCGGAAACAGACCCGGATAATATCATTTCGAAATACACTAATATTTTCAGGATTGGGAAAAACCGTCTTCTCCTCAATTCAGCTTCGGAACAGGAGCATGGTCTCAGGATGCTGGAAGAAGATGTTTTTAATAATTACAAGTTTAACCAGGTTCAGAAAGGAGATACCCTGCAGGAGATCATGCTGATGCACGATGCCGGCAGCGATAAGAAGGATAGCACCAAATCAGGCTTTGTATCTATCTATTTTAAAGTAGCAGATAAGATACCCGGCATCAACCGCATTATGGCCGAGGTTGTGACCATACAATATGAAAACTCTGATGGCCAGGTACATTTTTATGATAAGGGCACTTACAAATTCAAATCATACAAGATTGGCAAGCTGCTTGAATACAGGCCAGATGAATTGCTAAGGAAGGAGGATGAGATGGCATATAAAGCATGGCTGAAAAGCAGGAACAATGCAGCAATTAGACACAGGCACTATTAAGCGATATCATTAATAATTTGAGCGGATAGTATGAATACTAAATTATCATGAATCGCTTTGAGATTTTTTATTGCACCACTATTTTATCTTTTGCGATTATCAGCCCATTCTCTTTGATTTGATAGATATACATTCCGCGGACAAGCGTGTTTCTCCTTCATAATAATATTCTTAAAGGCCAGTATTGGGACCAATATCTGTATTGCTGAAGATTAATATACAATAATCAATTCTTATCCACTATTTGTATCTCTTGCTCATGTTTCTTAACACTTTGCATAGGGCCTTGGCATGGTTTTTACATGTTGTTATCAAAATGCTTGCTCATCTCTAAATCGAAAATTATGCTAAAGACAGAAAAAACTAAAAGCGAGTTTGAAATGCCATTCATGACAACGCTTACAGAACGTGTGAATAAAGAAGTACTGAATGGTTATGTAGAGAATTTTAAGGTGACCCAAATGGGGCTTTTTGCACCAAGCACCAATAAATGCTACCGACCGGAAGAAATTAAAATCATCAATTTTTACCGTTTTGAAGGAGCTTCAGATCCTGCCGATAATACCATTATGTATGTTATTGAAACATCGGATGGATTAAAAGGTACTTTGGTAGATGCCTACGGTCCTTATGCCGATGCCAGTGTAAACAAGTTTATGGCCGAAGTTGAAGAGATCAGTAAAAAGGAAAAAGCATAAGCTGCTGCCGGGAACTGTAGCATATATTACCCAGCAGTTTTTTTGAAAAATTTATTCCTCACCTTTTAAAATAAATTTGTCATGAGATCTATATTGTATATCATCGGCGTGCTCCTGGTCATAGGATGGATATTGGGAGTGTTTGTATGGAATGCCCCTCACCTCATCTATATACTGCTGATATTAGCGATAGTGTCATTTTTATTAGGAGTTATAAAAAAGGGAGAGCTATAGAAAAAAAAACCGCCCTGTTAAAACATCCTTTTATTTCCATGCCCATAATACAGAACCATGGGTGTATGTTGTGATTTTTCCTTCCTGTGTTTGCACTTGTAATGTCCCGTCCTTATTTACAGATAGCACAATGGCCTCCCATTCCCTGCTGCCATCTGTAAAACTTTGAATTTTACCCCGGCGGAAGAGGTGTTCATTATACTGTTGCATTATTGTATCAGCGGGGCCCAAATGGCTGCTGTATTCTAAAATCTTCTCACGCAGCATGTCTCTTAATAC
>CAIYVS010000710.1 GCA_903929655.1 uncultured Bacteroidota bacterium
AAACTAATACTATTTATCTAAAATGTCAATCGATCTGAAAATAGCGGGTAAAGCAGTTTTAGAAAAGCCAGGAGACTCTTCAGCTAAGCTTAATATAAATGCATTAAGAGATTTTTTTGAAGGAGTTACCCAACTAAGCAGGTTTACATTCCGTTTTTTTAAAACAGCACTCAAGCCGCCTTATGAGTTCAGCGAGCTTATTAAACAATCTTATTTAATTGGTTATAAGTCTTTCCCACTAGTTGCTATTACAGGGTTCATAATGGGACTTGTGTTAACCATACAATCCAGGCCAACCCTTGCTGATTTTGGTGCAGAATCCTGGTTGCCGTCCATGGTTGCTATTTCGATTATCCGGGAAATTGGCCCGGTGATCACGGCTTTGATATTTGCGGGAAAAGTTGGTTCCGGAATAGGAGCCGAACTGGCATCTATGAAAGTGACTGAACAGATAGACGCCATGGAGGTTTCGGGCATGAACCCATTTAAATATATAGTAGTTACGCGGGTTGTAGCCGCTACGTTTATGTTGCCGGTATTGGTAGTTATTGCAGATGCTATAGCTATGTATGGTTCCTATGTGGGTGTGAATTTAAAGGGAGACGTAAGTTCTCACCTGTTCTTCCTGCAGGTGATTGAAAAGTTGGCGTACAGCGACATATTTCCTGCTTTTATTAAAACTTTCTTTTTTGGTTTTGCAGTAGGCTTAATTGGCTGTTACAAAGGATATAATTCAAACAGTGGAACTGAAGGCGTGGGGCAATCAGCCAACTCCGCTGTTGTGATAGGGTCTTTAGCCATATTCATTATTGATATGATGGCCGTTCAATTAACAAGTATGTTTACATAAATGGAAACGACAGTTGTAGATATAGAACACTTGAATAAATCTTTTGGCAATAAAGAGGTGCTTAAGGATATTAATTTAAAATTAGAAAAAGGGGAAAATCTTGTTATACTAGGCAAATCGGGAAGTGGCAAATCCGTACTTATTAAATGCCTCGTAGGCCTGATTGAAATGGATGCCGGTAAGATCGTTTTATTAGGTAAAAATATTGCTGATCTAAAAGAGCATGAATTTAACTTACTAAGGAAAAAAGTCGGATTCCTGTTTCAAAGTGCTGCTTTGTACGACTCGATGACAGTAAGAGAAAATCTTGCATTTCCCTTGCGTGATCAAAAGGCGAAATCTGCCGAAGAAAAGGAGGCCTTGATTATAGAGGCATTGAAAAATGTAGGCCTGGCGGAAGCAATAGATAAAATGCCATCTGAACTTTCCGGCGGTATGAGAAAGCGCATCGGCCTGGCACGTACATTAATTCTTAAACCCGAAATAATTCTTTATGATGAACCTACCACAGGTTTGGACCCTATCACATCAAAAGAAATTAGTGAACTGATCCTCGAAATACAAAAGAAATACAATAGTGCTTCCATTATCATTACTCATGATGTGGAGTGTGCGCGCATTACGGCAAACCGTATGATTATAATTAAGGATGGAACAGCTTATGCCACAGGAACATTTGAAGAATTATCAGCATCAAAAGATATCTGGGTAAGCTCATTTTTCAAACAAGGTTAAAATAAAAGACAATGAAAAATACAGGAGGAAATAAAATAAGGCTTGGAATATTTGTTTCCGTTGGTTTCGTGCTATTTATGGCTGCCATTTACTTTGTGGGTGCAAGGCAACAGCTATTTAGCAGTACATTCCATATAAAAGGAATTTTTAAAGATATTAGCGGTCTGCAGGTAGGGAATAATGTACGTTTTTCAGGTATTAATGTTGGTGTTATTGGCAATATTCAACAAATTACCGATTCAACTGTAAGTGTGGATATGGTGATTAACGAGCACTCCCGGAAATTTATTAAAAAAGATGCGACAGCAATAATTGGCACTGATGGTTTAATGGGTAATAAAATTTTGATTATTACTCCGGGACCACTTGGTACACAGGTAATAGCTGATAATGATGTTATTGCAACCACTAAACCGGTAAGTATGGATGACATTTTACTGAAGATAAAAATTACTGCCGATAATGCTGCAGTTATAACAGCTGATTTTTCCGATATTATAGGGAATATACATGATGGTAAAGGAACGATAGGTAAATTGTTTATGGATGAATCATTTGCAAATAATATAGACCAGGCACTTGTTAATATAAAACAAGGTGCCGGTGGGTTTAAAAGGAACATGAATGCTGTAAGCCATAATTTTCTTTTAAGAGGTTTCTTTAAGAAGAAAGATCGCGAAAAAGATAAGGACAAAAAGAAGAATAATGAATAGCACTTACAGCATAAAAAAAGAGCTTCGTTTTGCGAAGCTCTTTTTTTATGCTATTTACCTGGCTTATCAATGATCCCTATGACCTTCATGTTCTCCGTGTCTTCTGTTTCCCCTATCCCCTCTATTTCCATTGTCTCCATGCCCCCAATGGCCTTCCTGCCACCTGTCTCCACGAGATGAGTGACGCCAGTAACCCTGGTTATATCTATCACCTTCATGTGGTGGCTCCACCCAGTGGCCGCCGTTCCATTCGTAGCGTCCATCTCTTTCGCGCCATTCTTCACCAACCCATACATGCCTTGGGCTTGGAGCTTCTGTACGTATATATACAGGCAATGAAGGACGAAGATTTACATAAATCTGTGCAGAAGCAGAGGCAATGCCGGAAGACATTGTGATCGCTAATGCAAATAAAATCTTTTTAGCTTTTTGCATTGGAAACAATTTTTATTTACCACTACCCGCGGTATGGTTGTGATTGAAAGATCACAGCACAAAATTGATACTATTCTCAAAAATATGTATTACATGATTCTCGAAATGAATTGCATAATTCCCACATTCGTTTTCTTATACAAGTGTGAATAATATAACTCTTATTGAAAGTTATGTAACGCTTATACGACTGTCTGTATGCACCTTTGCATAATAATACTCATTTTAAAAAAATCAGGAGAAAAAATGAAAAGTCGATTATTACTTATTGTAACAAGCATTATTTTATTGTTTTGCCCGAAAGTAGATTTCGGACAGGCGCCTGGCTTGGGGACAGCTGCAAACTTTGTTTTGTTTTCTACTGCCGGGGCGGTTGGCAACACCGGCATTACGCATCTAACCGGCAATGTTGGTACCAATACCGGTTCCAGTACCGGGTTTGGTAATGTAGATGGCCAGATGCATGATAATGATGTAGCAAGCGCGGCTTGTGCATCAGATCTCAATACAGCATATAATTTATTAAACAGTGCAACGCCTGGCTTCTTTCCGGCTTCCGGATTAGGTAACGGAACGACCCTGGTTCCCGGTGTTTACCATATAGGCAGTGCAGCTACCCTGAGTTCAAATCTCATCCTGGACGGACAAGGGAGTGCAAATGCTGTATTTATATTCCAGATACAAGGGGCATTCTCTACAGGCGCCAACTCCAAGGTACAATTGATAAATGGAGCATTAGCTTGTAATGTGTTTTGGAAAGTGGAAGGTTTAGTGAGCATGGCAGCAGGAACTACCATGAGAGGCAATGTTATTGCCCACAATGCGGCGATAAGTATGAGTGCCGGCGATACTTTGGAAGGAAGAGCACTTTCAATTGCAGGCGCTGTTACAGTTTCCGGAATTGTGGGATTTACTCCTATTGGTTGCGGGAGTCCATATCTGACGGGGCCAAGTGCCCCTGCACTCGCATCAACAAAGTATTATGGATTATTTTCTTCCATCGGGCCTGTTTCAAACTCCGGTATTACGCATATAACAGGAGATGTTGGAACAAATCTTGGATTAACAACAGGTTTTAATCCTTTGTTTGTAGCAGGTATCATTCATCCTATACCCGATGCATCTACCGTAACTTGTGCAGCCGATTTGCATAATGTTTATCTTTATCTCAACGCACTGCCTTATGATATTGAGTTGTTATACCCTGCGCAGTTTGGCAACAACCTGGTACTTACACCTCATACTTATATAATGAACGCAGCGACAACATTTACTGATTCATTATACCTGAATGCAGAAGGTAATGCAAACGCAGTATTCATCATTAAAATATACGGCGCTCTTTCAACAAGCACATTTGCAAACGTTCGTTTGATCAATGGAGCACAAACAAAAAATGTGTATTGGCTGGTTAACGGTGCAGTGCTCGTAAATGACAATTCGGTTTTTAATGGTACGATAGTCGCTAACAATGGCGCTATCCAATTTAATACGGGTGCATTACTCAATGGAAGAGCGCTTACTACCACCGGAGCTGTAACTGTTACAGCCATGACGGTGAACGCAGATACATCATCGAGCGTAAGTACAACCGCATCCGACACAACAGTATGTATTGGTTCGTTTATTATAATAACCCCAAGTATAGCTGGTGGTACATGGAGCAGCAGTAATGCTCATGCTACCGTTTCAAATGATACTGTTACCGGACTTACTGCGGGTATAGATACGATCACCTATACAGCAGGAACGGCAACATCATCAAATATAATTACAGTAAAGCCTACACCTACAGTGAACCCTGTGGCTAACCAGAGTGTTTGTAATAACAGCAATACAGCAACGGTGACATTCTCAGGAAGTGTAAGCGGAACTACCTATGCATGGACCAATAATAATACATCAATCGGATTGGCAGGAAGTGGTAATGGAAACATTGCCTCGTTTACAGCAATAAATAGCACTAATAGTCCTGACTCCGGGATTATTTCGGTTACACCAAGCGCTAATGGGTGCACGGGAACACCACTAAATTTCAATATTAAGGTTAACCCAATTCCGGCAATGGCAACACCTTCCGGACAGGTAGTTTGTAACAATACTGCTACTGCTCCCGTTAATTTTACATCTTCAGTAATTGGCACTACCTATACATGGACTAATAATGCGCCCTCAATAGGCTTACCTGCAACCGGCGCAGGAAATATTGGATCATTTACAGCAATAAATGCCAGCAATAGCCCGGTTGTTGCAACTATAATTGTTACTCCATCAGCTGGTAGTTGTGCAGGTAATACCACAACATTTACAATAACTGTTAATCCAAGCGGAAATGTAAATACACTTTCTAACCAGGTAGTTTGTAACAATACCGCAACTAATTCTGTAGTTTTTTCAGGATCAGTAAGCGGAACTACCTATACATGGATCAATAATACCCCCTCAATTGGTTTGTCTGCCGGTGGATCAGGAAACATTGCATCATTCACAGCAACAAATAGCAGTTCGGCACCGGTTATAGCAACTATTACTGTAAGCCCTTCGGCAAATGGCTGTTCCGGTGGTACGAGTTCATTCAATATAACTGTTAATCCTACACCAAATGTTGTTGACCCTTCCAACCAGGTAGTTTGTAATAATACTTCTACAAATCCTGTTGTTTTTTCCGGATCGGTAAGCGGCACTACTTATACATGGACCAATAATAATCCATCAATAGGCCTTGCATTAAGCGGCGCCGGAGATATTGCATCATTTACAGCTACAAATGCCAGCAATAGCCCTGTTGTTGCAACTATAATTGTTGCTCCATCAGCAAGTGGCTGTGCAGGCAATACCAAAACATTTACAATAACCGTTAATCCAAGTGCGAATGTAAATACGCTTTCTAACCAGCTTGTTTGTAACAATACTGCAACAAATCCGGTTGCATTTTCAGGATCAGTAAGCGGAACTACTTATACATGGACCAATAGTGATCCTTCAATAGGTCTTGCATCAAGCGGCGCCGGAGATATTGCATCATTTACAGCTACAAATAGCGGCAGTAATACTGTTACCGCTACTATAATTGTTACACCATCAGCAAACAGTTGCAACGGCAATACAAGTTCATTTAATATAACTGTTTACCCAACGCCAAACGTTGTTAATCCTCCTGACTATGTTGTTTGTAACAACGCTGCTATGGGCTCTGTTGTATTTTCAGGATCAGTAAGCGGAACTACTTATACGTGGGTCAATAGTGATCCATCAATAGGTCTTGCATCAAACGGCACGGGTAATATCACATCTTTTTTGGGGATAAATACAGCCGTTACACCGGTAGTTGCAACTATTACTGTGAGCCCTTCAGCTAATAGTTGTAATGGATTTTCAAAGCAGTTTACGATAACGGTAAATCCAACACCGGTACTCAGCAGCACAACAGCGCCATCTGCTATTTGTAATAACACGGTATTCAATTATACACCGACAAGTGCTACAGATTTTACAATTTTTAGCTGGAGCAGGGCAACACAATCCGGCATTAGCAATCCGGCATCTTCAGGAGTAGATAACCCTAATGAGCCGCTTACCAATACTACTGCAAACCCGCTTAATGTTGTTTATGTGGACACTTTAATTGCTAATGGCTGTATGAATACACAAAATGTAATTGTATCAGTAAATCCATCTGCAAAGCTAAGTAGCCAAATGAACAATGCAGTTTGCGGTAAAACTCCTTTCATTTATACTGCTACCAGCCTTACCAACAATGCAACATTTGCATGGTCCAGAGCCGCAGTAACAGGCATCACACCCGCCACTGCAAGCGGCACAGTAAACGTTAACGAAACTCTGTTGAATTCAACTTCAGCTCCAATTAACGTCACCTATCATTTCATACTCACAATAAATGGTTGTACTAATGTTCAGGATATGATATTAACAGTTAATCCACTTCCTTCAGTGCCTGACATTACTACTACATCACCTTCTACTGTTTGCTCAAATACACTATATACCAATTTTGGAACATCAACTGCACCAGGTACCAACGTTGTTTATAGCTGGACTGCTGTTAACGCAATAGTATGGGCTGTGGGAAGTAACGGGCAAAATGCCTTGATTAATTTTACAACTCCGGGCAATGCGGAAGTTATTCTTACAGAAACAATAAATGGCACGCTTTGTGAAAGCAGTGATACTTTTAAAGTAGCCGTTGGAACAGACGTATCGCCAATGCCTTCAGTATTTTATTTTGAATATCATTTTGTTTGCACCCCTAGTAATTTAGACTCTTACCAGTGGGGCTATGATGATATCACAACGCTCGACTCTACGTTATTACCGGGAGAGATCAACCAGGATTACTTAAATGTTAGCCCCGACTTTGCACATAAATACTATTGGGTTAATACTGTACACAGTGGTTGCAGGCAGAAGACTTACTACACAACACCATTAGCTATACAGAATATAAATAAGGCAGGCGGTATCAATATCTACCCTAATCCGGCTAAAGATTTCATTAATGTTACAGTAAACACTACCATCAGCGGCAATACACAAATTGAAATAGTAAACATCGCAGGTCAAAGAATAAGTACTGTAGAACTGACAAGTGATAAAGCTATGATTGACATATCAACGCTACCTGTAGGATTCTATGTGGTTCGTTGTTATAGTGCCGGAATTATTATTGGCTATGCAAAGTTTGTTAAGAACTAAATATTCACACAAAAAAACAATTAAAAAGACAGATGAAAATACCAATAAGATTTATTATGATACTTTAATTCAGTATAAATTTATTGATGATAGATTTGATA
>CAIYVS010000711.1 GCA_903929655.1 uncultured Bacteroidota bacterium
AAGTTTTGCTACTTTCAGCAGATTCATAACAAAACTATCCCAGCTGTATTTCTTTTTTTCCTCAAGGATATGTTGTTGCATGTCCGGAATACTTCCGGGCTGGTAGAATCGCAATATAGCATCTGCAATTGCCTTAGGTTCAGGCTCTGTAACAAAACCTACTTTACCATCCGGCACACCTTCTGCAAGGCCTCCTACATTGGTCACTATCATGGGTTTTTCAAAATGATAGGCAACTTGCGTAATGCCGCTTTGTGTAGCGCTTTTATATGGTTGCACTACAAGATCGGCGGCACTGAAATAATAGTAAACTTCGTCATTCGGTATAAATTCTGTAAATAAATTTACCTCATCCTGCAATTTATCCTGCTCTATTATTTCATCATAAGCTTCTCTTTTATCATAAAACTCACCCGCTACAATAAGCTTAATATTGGATGTTCTGATACGTTCATCGTTCATTGCGTGTAGCAAAATATCCAGGCCCTTATATTTTCTTATGAAGCCGAAGAACAGTATATAATCTCTAGCAGGATCGAGCTTTAATTTCTTACATGCCTCTGCTTTTGATACTGAGCTCCCATAATTATCGTAAACAGGGTGATGTAAAAATTGTACAGGCTTGCTTGTAAATTTCAGCAGATCGTTTTTAACCTCCTTGCTCATGGTAACAAAGCTGTCTACTGTTTTCAGAAAGTATTTTGTAAAAGGTAAGTCTCCTGGTCTTTTTTCGTGCGGTATGATATTGTCAGCAATACATAATACCCTGGTATGTTTGTTTTTTCTTACCCTTCTTAAAATAGTGCCAAATGCAGGCCCCATGAATGGCAACCAGAAACGTACAATCACCAGGTCAAATTTTTCCTTGCGCATCCTGTTGCCTACCTTCAGCCAATTAATCGGGTTGACTGAATTGATGACGCTGTGTATTGTCAAACCTTTGGGCGCAGCTTCGTCTGTAAACTGGGTTTTACCAGGAAAAAGAAAGGATGGGTATTGTAAAGAAAAAGAATAGATAACAGCTTCATGGCCCTGGTTTTGCAATTCCCGGGCCAGTCTTTGGTCATAGGTGGCAAGTCCGCCGCGCAATGGATGCGCGGGCCCAATGATGGCTACTTTCATTTGAAAAGTAATTTAAAATCCTCCTGCGATCTTTGGTAATCCTCAGGTATACCTATATCTATAAAATAGGCATCACTCATAAAACCACAGAATTTTTTTTCATTTACAAAGGCCTCAAAGTAATCTTTTTCAAAAGAGAATTTTTCAGGCAAGTGCTTTCCGAAAACATGATCTTTATCTACAACATAAACACCTCCGTTTATCAGTCCCGCATCCCTTTTCTTTTTTTCCTCAAAAGAAGTAATCGTGTTGAAGCTATCTATATTCACAAGTCCATAACGATCAAAGTCATACATTTTCTTAAGTCCTAAAGTTGCAGCAGCCTTTTGCCTGAGGTGAAAATCCATTATTTTATCAAGGTCAAGCCGGAACATAGTATCCCCGTTTAGTATCAGCACATGTTGCGATTTTGCCTCCTTTAGCGCCAATTGTATACCACCACCAGTGCCAAGAGGTTCATATTCTATTACATAATCTATCTTAAAAGGCCACTTTTCATTTTGCAGCCATTCTGTTATCAGCTCATGTTTATAGCCCAACGAAAGAATTACCCTGCTGCAATGCTGTTGTTCAAGGTATTGAAAAATATATTGTAAAAATGGTTTGCCATTTACAAGCGCCATGCACTTAGGGTAGTCGCCAATTGTTCCTCTCAGCCTGGTGCCTAATCCGCCTGCAAGTACGATACACTCCATGATAATTCAAAAGTAAAAAGTAAAATTTCAAAAACGGTTAATAAGCGTATAAATGTTTTCGCATGATCAAATACTCCAGGTAAACAGTCCTTGCTCAGTAAACTGGAAAGAACGAAAATCGCCGCTGTACTTACTTAATGCTTCTCTCACTTTATAATTAGTATTTCCGGGGCAGTAAAACATCATAAAGCCGCCACCTCCTGCACCGCTTATTTTGCCGCCTGTTGCGCCAGCCTTCAACGCAGTTTCATAAAGTTCATCCATGGCTGTGTTAGAAATTCCCTTTGCCATTTGTTTTTTATAACGAAAACCAAAATCAAGAATTGCTCCTATATCATCTATTTTGCCTTTCAGCAAGGCCTCTTTCATCATTCTTGCCTGCTCTTTCAGCTGGTGCATAGCCTCTATGGATTGTTGATTCTTGTCCAGTACGTTCTGGCTTTGTGCTTCAATAATCGTAGATGATAAACGGCTGGTAGCAGTAAAATATAACAAGAGATTATTTTCCAGTTCGCAAAGGTTTTTACTTTTCACCCTCAGCGGATTTACGATCACCCTGTCGCCCTCATAAAACTCCATAAAGTTCACCCCGCCAAAAGTGGCAGCATACTGATCCTGTTTACCTCCTGCCATAGCAAGTTCCACACGCTCTATCTGGTAAGCCTTGTGCGCCATATCATACTCCCCCAGTGGCAACTGCAGCCATTCTGCGAAAGCCCCTAAAATGGCCACCATTAATGTGGAAGAAGTGCCCAGGCCGGAGCCTGCAGGTGCATCTACAAAAGTGGTCAGCCTGAAACCGGATGACAGCTTCCCGTATTCCTTTACTATATGGTTATATACGCCCTTTGCCAGGTCCAGCTTACCATCAATTGGTAAGGAGTCTGCCAGGGGATAGCTGCATATTTCTTTCCTGTCTTTGGCTTCTATTATTATTTCGGGCTCTTTCAGTAATTCAATAGACGCATATGCATATAAAGAAATGGAAGCATTCAAAATAGCTCCGCCATACAGATCACAATAAGGGCTAACATCTGTACCCCCGCCTGCCAGGCCTATACGTAAAGGAGCTTTGCTACGATAAATCATTTAAAATATAATTTATTATGAAGGTAAGGAATTAATAAATAGAGGCTTATAGGTGTCCTGTTAAGATTTTACATTTCTTTTTTCAAAATAACGGAATAGAAAATAAAAAACTGTTATGCCTATAAATCCACCTATACCGTCTGCCACTATATCCATCAGTTCATAGGTACGCCCCAGAAATGGGAATGCCCCCTGCAGGGTCTCAATAAGCCATCCATAAAAAACAGAAAAAACGAAAATAAGAAAAAGGAACAAAAATGATTTTGAAGGCCTGGAACAAAGACAAAAGAATGCAAAGGCTCCGAAAAGTAAAAAATGTACCCACTTATCAATCAGGGGGACATTAATTTCCGGTATATCCTTTGCGGGCATAAGGCAGACTGTAAAAACGAGCAAGGTCCATAGTATAGCTATTAACCTTGCTCGTTTTTTATAAAGGGAAAAAGGAGTAAATAGCTCCTTCATACTGTTTAGGCAACTAATTGCTCGTATGCTTTTGCATCTAATAAGTCTCCGGCCTCAGCAGGATTGTCAATGGTCATTTTCACCATCCAGCCTTTATTATATGGGTCCTGGTTCACATATTCCGGATTGGTTTCCAGGGCAGGATTAATTTCTGTGATAGTGCCACTTAAGGGCAGGAAGAGGTCAGAAACCGTTTTTACTGCTTCTACTGTGCCAAAAACATCATTGGCTGCCAGTTTCTTGCCTTTTGTATCTATATCTACAAATACAATATCTCCCAGTTCGCGCTGGGCGAAATCGGTAATGCCTACAGTGGCCGTATTACCCTCTATGTTAATCCATTCGTGGTCTTTAGTGTACTTTAATGTTTCAGGAAATTGCATAAAAAATTTTGCTGGTAAAAGTAGTGGAAAATAATGGTAAAAATAAACGCCCCTACCCAACCATACAGTTAAAACAAATGTCTATATATGACGCTTAGTTTTTATTTATGGCATAACGCATTAAACAAAATATTATTAAATTTGATTTTAGAGGCTAATTTGCGAAAAAATCATTTTTTACCGTAAAATAATTAACTTTAATTTTTCTTAAACTTGCCATTTAAAATATTTTATCAAAGTAATTGTATGAAAAACAAAAATTTACTTTTTGCTATAGGCTTTTTAACATTTTTCTGCTCTACAGGAGTTTCCGCACAGCTACTGTTAAATGAAAATTTTGATGGCCCGACTTTCCCACCAAGTGGCTGGTCTAATTCTACATATACAGGTATTAACAATACTAGTGCCAGCGGCCCTGTTTTCCAATGGTTCAGAATGTTCAGTGGCGCCGGTAATCCTTACGCTTACGACCCTAATAATCCAACCTACACTGCATACCCTAACCCAACTGGTGTTACAGCACACAGTGGCAATGGTATGGCATGGAATAATACTTATTATTACAGTAGCGGCAATTATGGCGTATTAATTTCTCCCCAGATAAACTATACCACAACCGGTGGTAACACTTTGGGCTTTTGGCTTTATACGAATTATGCGTCTTTTGGATACAGTACGATACTTACTGTATATTACAATACTTCTCCTTCTCTTACCGGGGCTACCAGTATAGCCAGCTTTAATCCTAACGGCAGCACAGCCAGTACCGGTTGGAAACAATTTACCTATACCTTACCTGCAGGTTTTGCCAGCGGGGATTATATTCTTTTTAAAGCACAGAATACTACAGGTACTTATTACCTTTATTCCTTTGATATGCTAATGGATGATGTAACTATAACGCATCATGCTCCCTGCACCGGCACACCTTCAGGTACAATTGTCAACGGTACACCTTGTCCGGGCAGTAGTTTTACCATGTATTACTCCGATACTACCGAAACAAATCTCACCTATCTCTGGCAACAATCAGCCGATAATATTACTTGGTATAATATTGCTTCTACTGCCAGCGTAACAACCAGCATCACTGCCGCTACTTATTTCAGGGTAGTTGTTACCTGCACCAATGCTGGTGGGGGCGTGGACAGCGCCAGCACTCTTGTAAATGTTGCACCTTTCTATTTTTGCTATTGCCCTGATAGTTCCGCAGGCAGCCATCTTGCCAATATAGGCAATGTTACTATCAAGAATATACTGGGTGCTACCTTGCTCAACAATGGCAGTGCATCCCCGGTAACTAATAATTACAGTGCTGTAAATGATTATACAGATTTTGATTATTCTGTAAACGCGCCTACCTTATACAAAGATAGCAGCTATACATTCTCCATATCCCAGATACAAAATACTGCTACATGGAACCAAAGCCCCATTAATGTATACATAGATCTTAACAGAGATGGATTTTTCACAGGGAACGAACTCGTGCTTCTCGACAGCACTACCAGCTCAGCTAGTCCTACGGTTACACATACATTCCAGATCCCTTCAAATGCTAATGTTGGCCCTACTGGTATGAGGGTTATTATTGATCCTACTGCAACAAGCCCATACTCTACTAATGATCTGGATCCCTGCCAGCCGCACCCTGCAGGAGAAATTGAAGATTATATTATTAACATCTCCTATAGCCCTTGCAATGGTGCCGCCAATGCGGGTATTGCATCATCAAGCGATACATTAATGTGTCCCGGCGACAACTCAGGACATTATACTTTTACCCTGACTGACACATCCTACGAGAAAGATTTCATTAACCTCTCCAGAAACTGGCAAACATCTACCGATGCCGGCCTGACATGGAATAATATTGTTGCCAGCCAGAATGTGGATGTTATTAATTTGCAATACACTGCGCCTTCCTGGTTCAGGACAAGGATGATATGCACCAATAGCCACGACACGACTTATTCCAATATTGTCAAAATTAATAACGACTCATCTTACCGTTGCTATTGCTACAGTATGGCTTCCGGTGGTTTTGCATTCGACAGTACAGATATTGGCGCATTCAGATTTGGGCAGTATTTCTTTACTACATTCAATCCAACAAATAATTCCCACCTGAATAATGTTAACGCCACAAATGGCCGTTATAGCTATACCCACGCACCTATCATGGATTTGTATGCGGATTCTACCTACCCGGTTATGGTATATGATGTTATGAAATCAGCAATTGATGCTAACGCGAAGATCACCTTGTTTATTGACTATAACAATGACCTGACGTATAGCTCTTTAGCATCCGATTCTGAAAGAGTATGGACCAGCTATACGAACGACACTAACTTTTTTGACACTACCTTTATTCATACCAAGGTTAATCTTGTAACTGGTATGCCTACCGGCATGCGTTTGATCATTAACAATAATACAAATCCTAATATCCCTTCTGATGATGCCTGCGGGCCTTATACTTCAGGTGAAACCCAGGATTTTGTTGTTAAGTTCCACCCACGTTGGGAATCTGTAGCAGGCATTAGTCAGAACATTCAAAATTTAAGTCTATATCCTAATCCTACAAAAGGCAGGTTTAAATTTGAATTCAGTTCAGCTGCCGGAATAAAGAACCTGAGAGTTAACGTAAGCAACATTACCGGCCAGCAGGTACTGGTACGTAATTTTGACAATGTTTCAGGTGCATTTTCTTCAGAGCTTGATCTCAGTACCCAACCACGCGGTGTATACTTTATCGAGTTTATGGCCGATGGAGAGCGTTTGGTACGCAAACTCTCAGTTAACTAATATTAATACTGCATTTATAAAAACGCCCCTGAAATTTCAGGGGCGTTTTTATTTTCACCGGCTGCTTCTCAAATAGTTATCAGCGCAGTGAAATACCTTAAAACACTGTTAATTAATATCTCTGCCTTAGCATTAAAATACGGTATTTTTGCTGATGCCTCTTACTTTTTGTAAATTGCATGAGAGGATAAAAAGTGTTAAAATGATTTTACACCCGCTTTTAATCAATTAAATAAAATTTTCCAGAAAAGCAATAGTTATAGTTCATTTTTTTGTTAATAATCCCATCAAAAGGGCTGTAAATGAGCAGGGGCAAATGATTTAAGTTTATCCACATACGGTTGATTTCTTTTATTGGCTTTTGGCTGTTCATTTTAATATTTTCGTTGTCCAACCCGAAAAAAAATCAGCTATTTTTTTAAGCAAAAAACATTTATAAATATGAGGGCAAGCACAAATACTAAGGATAAGGGACTTTCGTTTCAGCGCCACTACACACACGACGGGATAAGCCCATATGACATGTTTGAGTACGATTACCGTACTTCTGTTATCCGTAATCCAAATGGAGAGAAGGTTTTTGAAATGACCAATGTAGAGGTACCCAAACACTGGTCACAGATCGCTACGGATATCCTGGCACAAAAATATTTCCGCAAAGCAGGTGTACCACAAGCAGATGGCAGCCTGGGCAGGGAAACCTCTATTAAAGAGGTGGCACACCGACTTGCCAACTGCTGGCGCAGCTGGGGGGAAAAGTATAGCTACTTCGCCTCTGCAAACGATGCACAGGTGTTTTATGATGAACTGGCATACAGTATTTTGCAACAGAGCTGTGCCCCTAATTCACCACAATGGTTCAATACCGGCTTATATAGTAGTTATGGCATTGATGGCAAAGCCCAGGGACATTATTACGTAGACCCTACAAGCGGCAAACTGGAACGTTCACAGAATGCATACGAGCGCCCTCAGCCCCATGCGTGCTTTATTCTTAGTGTAGATGATGACCTGGTGAATGATGGTGGTATTATGGACCTCTGGGTTCGCGAAGCCCGTATATTCAAATATGGCTCCGGCGTTGGCACCAACTATTCTAATATACGTGCCGAAGGTGAAAAACTGAGTGGTGGTGGTACCTCAAGCGGATTGATGAGTTTCCTGAAAATAGGAGACCGGGCTGCAGGGGCTATAAAAAGCGGAGGTACTACCCGCAGAGCAGCTAAAATGGTATGCCTTGACCTGGACCATCCTGAAGTAATTGATTTTATAGACTGGAAAGTAGAAGAAGAAAAGAAAGTGGCCGCACTCATTGCTGCCGGTTACGCATCTGATTATGAAGGAGAAGCATACAAAACGGTTTCAGGTCAAAACTCAAACAATTCGGTTCGCATACCTAACGAGTTTTTCCGTCGCCTTACCAATAATGAAGATTGGGAAATGACCGCCCGCAGCAATGGTAAAGTGATGAAGAAACTGCCCGCTAAAGAGCTTTTTGAGAAAATATCTTATGCAGCATGGCGCTGTGCAGACCCTGGTACGCAATACAACACTACTATTAATGAATGGCATACATGCCCCGAGGGCGGCCAGATACGTGCATCCAATCCATGTTCTGAATACATGTTCCTTGACAATACTGCATGTAACCTGGCATCATTAAACCTGCGTCGTTTCTTTAATGAAGCAGATAATTCTTTTGATGTCCCCGGTTTTGAATACATGACACGCCTGTGGACAGTTGTACTGGAAATATCAGTGCTGATGGCGCAATTCCCGTCAAAAGAAGTAGCACAATTAAGTTACGATTACCGCACACTTGGCTTGGGTTATGCTAATCTGGGCTCCATGCTGATGGTTAGCGGCATACCTTATGACAGTGAAGAAGCACGTGCTATTGCCGGGGCCATTACTGCTATCATGAATGGTGTAGCCTATAAGACATCTGCTGAAATGGCACAGCATTTAGGCACTTTCCCACGTTATAAAGAAAACCGTGAACATATGCTGCGTGTAATGCGCAATCACCGGGCTGCTGCCTATGATGCTGCTGATGCTTTTGAAGGTCTTGAAATTAAACCCCTTGGCATTAATGCTAAATATTGCCCCGACTATATGCTCACAGCAGCCACAAAAGCCTGGGATGAAGCAGTACAAATGGGCGAACTGTACGGATACCGCAATGCACAGGCCACAGTTATTGCACCAACAGGCACTATTGGTCTGGTAATGGATTGCGATACAACCGGTGTAGAACCTGATTTTGCATTGGTAAAGTTCAAGAAACTCTCTGGTGGTGGTTATTTTAAGATCATTAACCAGTCCATTCCGGCAGCACTGAAAAACCTTGGCTACAAACCGGAGGAAATGGATGCTATTGTGAAATTTGCCAAAGGGCATGGCACATTTGCCGGTGCTCCTTACATAAATCACCAGACATTAAGCGAGAAGGGATTTATAGCAGAAGAACTGAAGAAACTGGATACCTCTGTAGAAAGCGCATTTGAGGTAGGCTTTGTTTTTAATGTATACAACCTAGGCGAAGAATGCCTGAAACGCCTGGGCTTTACTCCTGAACAGTATTATGATAATGATTTCAGCCTGCTGAATGGTCTTGGATTCAGTGATGAGGAAATAGATGCTGCCAATGATTATGTATGTGGCACCATGACCGTAGAAGGTGCTCCTTATCTGAAACCACAACATCTACCTGTTTTCGATTGTGCTAATAAATGTGGTAAAAAAGGTGAACGCTTTATCCATGCTCATGGGCATATACGCATGATGGGCGCTGTGCAACCATTTATCAGTGGTGCTATATCCAAAACCATCAACCTGCCAAACGAAGCAACCGTAGAAGAAATAAAAGATTGTTATTACCTGAGCTGGCAATTAGGCTTAAAGGCCTGCGCATTGTACCGCGACGGTTCAAAACTAAGCCAGCCATTAAGTAACAAGAGCGATAAAAAGAAAAAAGAAATTGCTGCTGAAGAAACTGCAGCAACGTCTGCAAGCGCAATTGTAGATATGAGCCAGCTTACTGTTGACGAATTGCTGGATGAAGTGAACAAAAGAGTACAGGCAAGCCCTGACACACAATTAAAACGCCGCTTAAGCAATATTGTAGAGCGTAAACAATTGCCATACAAACGCCACGGCTATACTTTTAAGGCCAAGGTGGGCGGACAGGCATTGTTCTTGCGCACAGGAGAATACAGCGATGGAACACTGGGTGAAATATTTATTGATATGGCTAAAGAAGGTGCTACCATGCGTAGCCTGCTTAACAGCTTTGCAATAGCTATTTCTGTTGGTTTGCAATATGGTGTGCCGTTAGATGAGTATGTGGATAAATTCATATTCACACGTTTTGAGCCATCCGGTATAGTGGAGCATCCAAATATTAAAACAGCCACCTCTGTGCTGGATTATGTTTTCCGCCTACTGGGTTATGAATACCTGGACCGCACAGAACTGGTGCATGTGCAGGACCCAAACAGGATGCCGCAAACAGAAGAAGCCGATAAACAACAGGAACTTTCGCAGGTACGCGTTACAGCACCTCCTGCTGCACAAAAACAGAAAAACGTAGTGCCCGCTCCTAAACCTGTAGCAACAGCTATGCAAAATTCAGCAGAAATTAAAAAACTGATGGGTACCAGCGCAGATGCACCGGCATGCAGGAACTGTGGTAATATTACGCTAAGGAACGGAACCTGTTATATGTGTCCAAATTGCGGCACAACAACTGGTTGCAGTTAATAATTCATATTTATTATGCCATTAAGAGCCGGGAATGCATTCCTGGCTCTTTTTATTTAACCAAATGTTAAGTAAGCATATTTCGCATAATATATTAGACTTTTTCAGTAAACTTGCAACAATAAAAAAATTACTCTATATGAAATTACATTCTTTTCTATTCCTGAGCATGCTGTTTTTACCCTTCATCACCTTCGCTCAGCAATTAAGCAGCCTTACTCTTTTTTCTGAAAACGGCGAAAAATTCACTCTATACCTAGATGGCGAACAAAAAAATCCTCAGCCTATGTCGGAAATGAGGGTTCGGGAACTTACCAGGACAAGTTATGATGGAAGAATCGTCTTTGATAATCCCGGAATACCTGAATTAAGGGGCATTATAAAAACCACAACCCCCAGGGGATGGAAGGCTGATGTAACTTATAAAATAGAAACTAATTTGCAGGGAGATCATACATTGCGTTGCCTTGGGGTAGTACCCATCAAAGACAATAGCAGGGTAGGGTCTAATGAATCGAGCTACTCAGGTACAGAGGGCAGCGAAGATGCTCATTACCTTGATTACGGCAGCCCGGAAACCAAAACCACTACTGTTACATCTTCTACAGATGGGTTCGGCAACACAACAATAGATAAAAGAGCACAATCCGGTTATGACCAAAAAGACCGTGTAAGCAAAAGCGCTGCCGGTTGTATACCCATGGACAAAAACGATTTTGAACGTACAAAGTGGGATATTAATGGTAATGAAATGGACGATCAGAAACTGATGACAGCAAGGAACCTCGCCATCAACAATTGCTTTACCTCTGAGCAGGTATTACAAATACTTAATCTCTTCTCACTGGAAAAAACAAAACTCAATTTTGCAAAATTTGCCTATCCACAAACTGTTGACAAGGCCAATTACTTTAAAGTAAATAGTGCATTCGAAGCAGAAGAAACTAAAAAAGACCTCTATGATTACCTGAGTCGCACTCAATAGTTTTTTTAATTTCTTAAAAATATAAACCTTGCAAGATGACCTTGCAAGGCTTTTCTATAAAGTGGTATAATATTCTCCGATTCAGGCTACCCCATTTTTGCCAGGCTTAATAAGGAATTGGCCAAAAACGCTGAGACAAGAACGAACATGACAACCGACATAGAAAGGGTGAGCAATAGAAATTTAATAAAAGTTTTAAATCCACCTTGTTTATAGAATCTTTTCATAGCCCTGAACAGATAATATAAAAGTAATAGCAGGATGGCCATGCCTACGTATTTTCCAAAGCCAGCTATCCTGTTTGCACACATAATGAGGAAGAACGCAATAAAAGAAACACAGTAATAATGCACCGCAAAAATTGCATGAGAAACGTAATTAAACTGTTTTCTTCTGAAGTACAAAATTTGCAATAGCAATGCATATATCGGCAAAGCAATGAATAGCATTTGCGGAAAAGAATGCCCAAATTTTTCTGCTATCTTATCTTGGTAGTCGTCCGGGTGCGCATAAATGTATTCCATAGTTGCGTACCACCGCCTGTTAATATAGCGGATGATGGCATCATCTTTTTCAGGTATCGGCAGGCTTTTCTGAGCAGAATCGTATTCCCTTACTGAGTGCTTCCTGTCTGCTCCCTGGTTAAATGCCAAATCGACGGACATTTTCGATTTAGTCGTTATACGGAGGTGTGCCGTTAAAGGGGCGGAAGAATCCTTCTGTGCAACATTGGTTGCCTTAACGTTGCTGTCAAAAAGGCTAGAACTTCCTCCAATAAAAAACGTCATCAGTACAAAAAAGAAAGTAGCTGATATAAAGAAATACATCCTGATCGGGTGCAGATAACTGACCCTGCGGCCTTTAATGTATTCTTCAGTTAAGAAACCCGGTTTCGCCAGCAAAGGTTTCATGGTATTGAAAAACTTCCCGTCAAAATGGGTAAGGTCCTCAAAAAAATGCATGAAAAGATGACCCACGGTTTCTTTAGGTTCCAGGTTTTCCTGTCCGCAATGCGGGCAATAGCGGTCCTCTACTATTGAACCACAGTTAAGGCAGTTTTTCTCAGCGCGTAGTTTAAAATGGGCCACAAGGGGTATTTGAACTAAAAGTAATCAAACCACCTGCATTTTTAAAACATTTGGTATTTACATCTTTTATCTTAAATTTATTACTCAATCCTCAAGGTATGGAAGATAATATGGAAATACTCCGCTATCCGGTGGGTCGTTTTCAAAAACCAGAATCATATACACCCCAATTACTCGAACAATGGATAGCTGCTATTGAGGCTTTGCCATCCTGGCTGGACGTATGTATAGAGAACCTGGATGCCTCACAATTGCAAACACCCTACCGCCCGGGAGGCTGGACTGTAAACCAGGTGATACACCATATTGCTGATAGCCATATGAATGCTTATATACGTGTTAAACTGGCCTTGACAGAAGATAACCCGACAGTAAAACCTTATAAAGAAGCCTTGTGGGCAGAGCTTAAAGACTCCGACATAGTACCGGTAAATGTATCTGTAACTCTGTTACATGCTCTGCATCGCCGCCTGGTGGCAGTACTTAAAAATATGGAGCCCCATGATTGGGAACGTACCTATTTTCACCCTGAGCATCAACGTAATGTGCCGCTTTGGGAAGTAACAGCCATGTATGCCTGGCATAGCCGCCATCATATGGAACACATACATCAGTTGAGACTAAGAATGGGCTGGTAATAATATAATATCTTTCTATTTGCACAATTGCACATTAACGCATTATCTTTAAGCATTCTAAACATTTACTGATATGAACGAAGGTCTCAACCACTTACATAGTTTCCTGCGCTGGCTCGTATTGCTTTTTGCACTCCTTACCTTAATAAAAGGCTTAGGCGGAATGGGCGGATCTAAAAAATTTACGACGAGCGATAAACGTTGGGCACTCTTTTTGATGATCTCTTGTGACATTCAATTGCTTATAGGCCTGTCTTTGTATTTTATGAAAGGATGGTGGTCTGTATTAACAAGTGGTGCAGCTATGGCATCTAAGTATAACCGTTTCTTTTCTGTAGAGCACGCCTTTGGTATGCTCGTAGCTATTATACTGGTGCATATAGGCTATGCATCTACTAAAAAAGATATTGCTGACGCTAGCAAGTTCAAAAAAATGTTCTGGTTCACATTAGTAGCGGTAATAATTATCATAGCTACCATACCCTGGCCAGGCCGTGAAGCGATTGGCCGTCCATTATTATAAGTAATGTTAAGGAAAATACTGCAACCCTTTTATACTGCTTACGTACTGTTGAGCTTTGTAATAAGTTTGCTCATTGCTTTTCCTTTTTTTGCCCTTATTAGCATAGGCAATAATATTGCAGCCAGGAAGGCTATTTATACCATTATCAGGTATTGGTCCCAGGCATGGCTCTGGCTTATAGGTATGCCGGTAAAATTAATTGGGCCTAAACCACCTAAGGGAAAATACGTTGTAGTGGCCAATCATATTTCTTATATGGATACCCTGGTGATCTTTCCTTCCATTCCCTCCTACTTCCGTGCCTTGGGCAAAAAAGAGATATCAAAAATACCCGTACTCGGTTTTGTATATAAACAAATAGTGGTTTTAGTAGACCGTAGCAGAGCGAACAGCAGAGCGAACAGTATGCGCCTGATGTGGAGCGTTTTAAAATACGAATCCAATATCGTCATCTTCCCGGAAGGCACCTTCAATGAAACAGCCTCACCCCTTAAAGATTTTTATGATGGCGCATTCCGCCTGGCCATTAATGCCCAAACCCCCATCCTGCCCATGATACTTGTTGACACAGTTGACCGTTGGCACTTTAGTCATTGGTGGAAATTGTGGCCAGGCAAAAACAGGGTTGTCTATATGCAACCTGTTGAAGTAGCAGGACTTCAGTTGGCTGATCTGCCTGCTTTAAAACAAAAAGTATATGTGGAGATGGAAGCAGCATTAAGAAAATACAGGCAATATGTATGATTTGTTAAAATTTTTAACGAAATGCTTACAGCAATACCATTTTTAACTTTTTACCTATACCTTTAAAACCATTATTTTTTTAATTAAGTGCTAACTTTACACAAATTATTATTTTAGAAAAATGGAAAATTATAATCAGAACCAATTTACGGATTATTCAGTTGTTGGTTCATCGGTGAGGCCGGCCTCAAAAACCTTTATGGCTTCTGTGTTCATGTGGATGTTTGTTGGCTTGGGTACTTCAGCCTTATTCGCATTCATCTTTGCCTCTAATATGTCGTTAATGACGGAAGTTTTTGCTACACCGCTAAGGTGGGTAATAATGCTTGCGCCATTTGCTTTTCTCCTGGTGATGAACTTCGGTATCCAGAAGCTCTCGGTTGGAATGATGACCTTATTGTTCCTGTTATTTTCTGTTACTATGGGTATCAGCCTTAGCGCTATTTTATTAGTTTATACAAGTGGCTCCGTTATAGGTTGTTTTACTGCTGCTTCAGCTATGTTTGGTGTTATGGCCCTTCTTGGCTACACTACTGATAAAGACCTTACCTCTTTCGGACGTATCTTGTTTATGGGTTTGATAGGAATTGTTATAGCTTCTCTAATTAATATGTTCATCGGTAGTGCAAAAATGGATTATATTATAAGCATTATTGGTGTTGCGGTATTTACCGGCCTTACAGCCTATGATGTTCAGACACTGAAACGTATTGGCGCAGGTATAGAATATGATGGTGTTGGTACTGCTGATACAAAGAAACTCGCTATCATGGGTTCTTTAAGGCTTTACCTCGATTTCATCAATCTCTTCCTCATGTTGCTGCGTTTATTTGGTGGCAGGAGAAACTAATTTTCAAACATATTTTATAAAAGAGGCGAAGCATAAAAACTTCGCCTCTTTTTTTATGTCTTGTCAAATCCCAGAGAACCTGATCCCTATACAAAAAGGATGCTGGTCAAGCCCGTCAGTCTGCAGGGCAGTAAGCTGGTAAGTAGCATATAGCCTGAAAACATTATCAATCCCTAGCTCGGCAGTTACACAACTGTTGAAATTATTGAAATCAAACTGGTCATGATCTTTCTGTTTGCCTCTTTCGCTGGATATTTGTTTGGTCCAGGAGGCAAGGCGGTAACCTCCTGTTAAGCCTGCCCCATATACCAGCCATCTTTTTTCGCTAAGACGTGTTTTAAACGTAAGCCCTAAAGGAATATTAACGTAATCAAATGCCAGTTTGTTTTTAGAGAAATGGGCAGTATCCATTATAACAGCAGGGCTTGTGGTATTTACATAAGAGATCGGTTTATTGAACCTGAAATTGTAAAATTGTAAACCAATGCCACTGACCAGGAATATTTTTTGTTTATCAGTGCCCAGCAAGCGGTATTTGGTAGTAAGGGGGTAAATATTCACGTTGATGGATTTGCCCTGGTTCATGTCAAAGAGATTTCCGTTCCTGAGAGATGGGTCTACTTTCAAAAAATTCTGGGCAGCAGCAGAATTATAGTTGGTATGATCCACAAGGCTGTTTATCCCCAGGTCGAATATCATATCCCCTATTTCAAACCTGTCTTCGTCCTTGTTTTTTTTGCTATGTACATTTATGCCATTCTGGTCTATTGTCAGGTAATGTCCTTTCTTTTTAGAACTATTATCATTGTCATCATCCTGTGCATACGCTATATTATTCAGCAGTACGATACTTAAAATTAAAATCAACGGTTTCATATATTTCATAAAATGTTTTTTTAAAGATTAAAAGCCAATATTTCTTTTTTACCAAGCTTTATTACAACATCAGTGTTTTTAAGGTTTTCCTTTATTTGTTTTACTTTACTTACATTATTTTCTACAGCATCTGTAACCAGGTTGATGCCTATGTTTTTCCTCCCAACTATGGGCAAATGGGCAAAGAAGCTTCTTTTTTGTTTGGGTTCTGCTCCTGTATTGTCTACAGGTACCTTGGCAATTAAGGCAGCAGTATCAAACATATGCTCTGGTAGCTCTCGTCTATGATCTCTTTCACCCATAGTTCTTTCCGCAAAAGGTTGTTTATTTTCATCTGGCTTAGCTGCTTTTACTATAGTACTGGTATCATTATTTTGCTTATCAACATTCCTCGTTCCTTGCCCAAATAGTATAGGTTCCTTTCTCCAGCCCCTGTTATCATGTGGGCTTTTTACTCTTGCTATATGGCTGATACTATCCTTTTTTACCTTGTCAACTCTCCAGCCAAAACGTTTGGGTTGAGAATCCTTATTAGCGCTTATATCTGCTCTTGCTATATACTTCTCAATACTATCTTGTTTCGGTGCCTCAGCCCTGGCTATATTATTTGTTTCTTCATTAAATGAATTGTTTACAGGGCTTGTTATAGTTTTCTTTATTTTAGTGATAGAATGCTTAGAGGCAGGTATTGTTGATGGCTGATCCTCTTGTTTTGCAACGGGCGCTTGCATACTGGAATTTGGAATTTGGAATTTGGAATTTGTCTGCGGGACATCTTTTTTTACAATTTCAGATTTGGAATTTCCACCTTGTTGTTTAAATATGCCAAAGAATATAAGTAAAAGTATTCCTGCGGCAATGCCGTAAGCCCAGTTTCTTTGTAAGCCAATAATGCGGGCGCCATAAGCTTTTTTCAGTAATTCTTCTTTCCCTATATATATATCATTGGCATCCGGAACCATACGTGCGGACATATAGTAAGCCATTTCCTGCTCCATTTCCGTATTGCCTTTTACAAATGCTTTCAGCTCTTCGGTTTCAGATGGGGACAACTCGCCATCTGCCAGCAGCAGCATATATTCCTCGTAGTTTTCCCTTGTTATCATATCAGATTATATTTTCAACGCTTACTAAATAGTCTTTCAATATTTTTCTTGCCCTGTGCAGGTACACCTTCACCTGTGCTTCACTCAGCCCGGTTATCCGGCCTATTTCCTCATAACTATAACCTTCGTAGTCTTTCAACAGCACCAGTGCCCTTGCCTGCTCTTCCAGTTGTTCCAGCGCACGTTCCAATACTCTTTTCAGGTCCGGGTTTCCTGGCTCCATGCTTCCGGTATGCACTAATTCGTCTTTATACGTGATCCTTCCTTTTTTCCGGTAAACATCTATTGCCTGCCGGTAAGCCACCTGGAATAAGAATGCTTTGGCTTTTCCCGGTTCTATACTTTTTCTTTTTTGCCACAATACTTCAAAGCTTCCCTGAACTACATCACGGGCATCCTCTTCATGACCCAGGCATTTCCGTGCAAAACGGAATAAGCTATCGGCCCATTGATGAACACATAAATTGTAGTCATTTAACTCCATTCAGTATATATATCGTTGTAAAAAGAAAAAAGTTACAACAATCTTTAAAAAAATTTGAGAAGGAAGCGGAATAGAGTAAATAATTTGATAAAAAGAAGCCTCCCGGAATGAACTATTTAAATGACATCATCTCCATATTCTGAAATTCATTCTGAATTTCTTTTCCTCCAGCAGGCATCTCCAATCCACGAAAAGAAGAAAGCAAAGCAATAATAAACCAACAATAAACCCTGATATAGATTTCCATGATAACATTCCTTCCGCAATACTTACGGCATTTTCTGCTGCATACTCACCTGCAAGAACCATCACCATGTCGCTGGTGAACTTTCCAATAAAAAATGGTGGTATTATTTGCATTGGTTTAATCCTCGCCATACCTGCTGCAGTAAACAAAGAAGTTGTAGGAAGGGGCACTAAAGTATACAACAATATAAAAAGCTGCACCTTCCATCCCTTTTCTCCCAGCTTGCTACCAATAAATTTCAGATCTTCATTTTTCTTAGGCTTAATGATTTTTCCGAATAATATTGGTATATAAAGGCTGAAAATATACCGCCCCAAAGTTGAGCCACTTACACCCAGGAGTAATACCCACCAAATATTTAAATCGAAATGTACTTGTAAAAATGCCATTACAGTCCATGCAGGCGGGCCGATAAAAGGGATCATGTCAACAAAGAGAGCAGCAAAAAAAACCAGCAAATACATCATCATGGGCTGCCATTACGATATTAAAATCATACCGTGCAATATATACATAAAATACATAAGGCCTGCTGATGTGAATCATATACGTTATAAAAGAAGCCTGATTTAAAATGTCCGGATTCTTTTTTATTATTTGTATTATTAATTTTATAAAAGGAGGATGGGTCTTATAACTTAATATAAAATATTATGAACAAATTTCTTTATAAATTGTTTTTAGGCAAACCTGAGTACAACCTTCCCATCAGGATATCTCCCTACAACGATTATTTTATAAACCTGAATAGAATATGGAATAACCACAAACACCATGATGTAGGGTTTGAAAAGATCGTTCGTTTATTGCTTGTTTCTTCACAAATTATTTTCCCCGGCATTCATTTCAGAACTTTATTCTGGAAAAAAGGCTTGATCTATAAAAATGTTGCTGTAGAATTTTATGTACTTTTTAAAACAATCTTGCCTTTCGCATTGCTGCTAAGTGGCCTTTATAAATATAAAATAGCAGTTATTATTGCTGCATACTTATTAACTGAAACTATTTTCTACGTTGCTTCGCTCATTTTCGTCTCCGATATGTTTGTAAAGCCTCGCTCATACAGGCGCAATATTCTTATGTTATTTTTTAACTACCTGGAGATCACACTGAGTTTTGCAGTTATTTACGCCGGTCTTAGATTATTGCGTGGTAGTGCCCACTCTGTAATTGATTATATCTATTTCAGTTTTGTTACATCGGCAACTATTGGTTATGGAGATTACTACCCTACTATCAATTTTGGCAAAGTAATGGTTTGCATACACTCCATTCTGGTGCTGGCATTTGTGGTTTT
The DNA here is from genome assembly GCA_903929655.1 of uncultured Bacteroidota bacterium. Classification (GTDB taxonomy): domain Bacteria; phylum Bacteroidota; class Bacteroidia; order Chitinophagales; family Chitinophagaceae; genus JABDGU01. The sequence goes on from CAIYVS010000711.1 coordinate 19,166, forward strand.
AGTGGTAAACTTTTTTGGTTCTAAAGTTGAAGTAATACACTATGAAGAAGATCACTAATAATATTTAACAGACAAAGCTGTATAACAAAACCATGGTGTGGCCGTAATTGCTAACTGGTTTTTCGAATTATCATACACAATGATTACACCCGTATCAGCACTGGAATTTTTTACCGCAGATATGATATATTGATTATTGCTTTGATCCAGCACAGCACCAAAAATATCTGTTGACAATTCAATCGCTTCATTATACAATTTTGTTATTAAACCGGTGGATGTGCTTATTTTAATAATATTGGTACCCTGCAAACCATACAGGTAATTATCATTTTTATTAAATCTCAGACCAATGATAGCCGCACTGTTATCTGATAAAGGAATATTTTGCAATGTCTGTTGATTGTATACATATAATTGTGTCCCGCCCGTCAAACTGGTTAAAAGGTATATTTTACTTGTTAAGGGATCAATAGTCATGCAAACAATATTGTTAGGAACTGCAATGATGTTTTTATAATTAATAATTTTATTTCCCTTTATCTGAAATGACACAAGGCTATCGGAAGTAACAAAATGGCTTTTTGCAAAAAAGGTTTGTGATAAAGAGTCGAAAACAAAATAGCTCAGGTATAATCCGGGCATATAAATGCTCTGTGTTGATTCTGTTGATAAGATAATGCATTGCAGATTGCAACCACTCCTCACAGAATCACTACGTAAAAGAAAATAATAAACATCTCCTATTATCAGGCCCTGGTGGTCATAGTTATCAAGCACACCCCTACCCAAATCAAAACTGGAAGTCGGAAACCCCGTAGCCCGGTTAATAGAATTAGCCAGCAGTACCTGGTTGTAATCGAAGGTGTTAACACTTAAACTATCTTTTATGGCAAGCAGTTGTGTATTGTATTTATTGCCGGGAATAAATTTGGGATTAACGACTGGCGGAACAGTTTCTTCGTGTTTACAAGAACTGAAAAAGAAAGCAAAAGAAAGCAATGCACATAGGAGCACCTTTAAAAAAGGGGCAAAACATGAACCTGCACATACAGCGCTATGCTTCATTTAATGAACACTAAATTTATATAGTTATAAAAGTAGCAATTTATATTACAGTTTTAAGTAAAATTTCACATTTTTTTAAAAATATAAAATACATATTTGTATTTATTTATGGGTTTGATCGTTTTTTAAAATGCAATTTTTTATTTTTAAATCATGATTTTACAAATATTATAAAATAAAATCTTAAAATAATTGTTATGAGGTGTGCCAATTAAAGTGAATAATATATATCTTAGTGCTCTGTTAATAATTTACAGGGAGAGCTTTTTTAACTTTTTTAAAGATATTTTATGAGAAAATTTGCCGCTTTACTATTCATATTGTTACCTGTTTCTGCAATGGCACAAAAGGCTGAAGTAGGTATTACAGGGGGCATTTGCTCCAATACTACGCCTACCGGTACTATATATTACATTGCAGATAAGCCGGTTCAAAGTTTTGCAGGATCTGCGACATTTCTGTCCAACTTGCCTAATAAGCATCTTCAAATAGGTGTGGATATATACGGAGTAGGGCTTGCCAACAAGGCAAGCAAAGCATTAGCTACTCCATACTTTGGAAGATACATTGGGGGTAATAATGAAACATTTACCTATGCTAAACTTGCACTTTCCATTTGCCCTGTATTTAATTACAAGTTTAATTTTTCAGAAGATGGTTATGTTTATGCGGGCCTTGCATTAGGTATTGCCGGTTCATATGCCCAGCCTCAGACATCCGGAAATTCTGATGGCACCCAGGTAACTTTCAGGGGTATCAACGGTGGCTTTGGCTTTACAGGTGGCGGCCAGGCTGGTATTACCTACGCTGTTACTTCGCGTATTGCCTTAAATGGTGAAATTGCAATTCGTTATTATCATCTTTCCTTTACCACATCTGACAGCTACCCTGGTGGAGCTAACGTGAGTATTAATACTCTGGCATACCCTATTACTATAGGCATACGTTATCGCATTGGTTTTGAAAAACAATTGAACTACGAAACCGGCAGGTACCAGATAGCTAAGGATCGTAAATACAAATCTCATACTGATAAGTAAATACACTTCTTATATAAAATTTTAAATAAAGCTCCTGCCTTTTCAGGAGCTTTATTTATTGATAACCGGTCCCCGCCAAAGCAAATGGCTGGTACTTATTAAGACTATATTTTTACATTTTTTGTTTTGCACTACCTATCACAGCAAAAAATACTTAGATTTGATTCATATTTCTTAAAATCCGAAATACAAATGAGGCCAATTTTACTTTTTTTTATAGCAATCACAACAGCCAACAGCTTATTTGCACAATTGCCTGCGGATTACAGGTTCGAACTTGGAGTGAATGGAGGCATCAGCGCTAACACATTGCCAACAGGTCCTGATCCTCTTTATACCGGCACAAAAACAATGCCCAGCGCTGAATTTTCTGTGCGCTTTCATTACAACCTGAATGAAAACTGGCAAATAGGTATTGATCTTGGCAGAAGTAAGTGGACAACTACAGCCAACTGGACACTTACAGATGTAAACGGACAAACACTGCCATCAAAAAAAGTTACTTTCAATATTGCAGAACCTGCAACCAGTGTTTGTGCCCAACTTAACAGATTAAGAGGATACAGGAGTCGGTATAAAGAATATAACAAGGCTAATTTTTATTATGGTATCTCCTTTGGGACACTTGTAGCTGTAAATGACGGTTCTATGAGCCAAAGCGCATACGGCCAAAGCCCTGATCCTAAAATGATGTATACGTCAAGCTATAATTATGGTTATGGCATTGGCTACCTGGCAGGTCTGCAGATTGGCTTATCTTATTATATCTGGGAAAACTTTGGAGTTAACTTTGAGATAGCTGGTAGAGAAGCTTATGTGTGGAATAACGATTCCAGGTATTCTCATGCCAATGACGAGTACAATATTTTTTACTTCCCCATTACTGTCGGACTTAGATATCGCTTTTAATTTTTTCAGTCATCAGGCCTGATAAATTCTGCCTTGGCATACTTTTGACATTTACCGCTTGTTAAGACATAGCGGCCTCATAACCATGGAAAGCGGAGCTATAAAAACAGTTCCGCTTTTTCCATTTAGTAATGTGAGATATTATTTGAGAGTGCTTTTCAATAAACATATCCATTTTTCAACCACTATATTAATCTATATTTTACCTGGATATTCAAATATGATGAGAAACTTATTCATCTAATTAACTATTTTTTTGCATTGTAAGGGGCCTTTATAACTGGGTGCATTCATTTTTTTCATGTAGGTTTGCCCACTAATTTCCGTTTATGCGAAAAAGCCTGTCCATATTGGCAATATTGTTTTTTTATACATCTTCTGTTTTTGCACAAGATGCAGCTTCTGCCAACAGTAATTCTGCAGGAGAGGTTACAAAGCCATCCCGTGATTTTTTGGTAGTGCAACTGGGATACAATAATTGGCTTAATAAACCGGATAGTGTAAAAACAAAGCCGATAGGATATGTGTTTAATGCTTTTCTGTGTTATGACTTTCCAATAAAGAAATCAAACTTCAGTTTTGCTGCAGGGCTTGGTATTAATGTAAATGTGGTGTACTTAGACCAGCAAAGGCTGGTTTTTAATGATACGAGCGCGGCTAATGGTTACCGGGCCCGTGTTCTCCCCGACACCGGGGGAGCTTACAATTATAAGCGCTATAAGTTTGTTACTTCTTATATCACAGCCCCTTTCGAATTGCGTTATTTCAGCAATATGCATAATCGGAATAAAGGTTTTAAAGCGTCCATCGGCATGGAGGTTGGTCTGTTTGTCGGAGCGCACACCAAAGGTGTAGCTTCTGTAGGCGGTGTGAACGTAAAAGACAAAGTGGATACTAAAAGATATATGAGTACCTGGAGTTTTGCTCCCACTGCACGTATTGGGTTTGGTAATTTCGCCCTCTTCATGACGTACAACCTGACCAATGTCTTTATACAGAACGAGGGTCCGCCTGTCACTCCTTATTCTATTGGCCTCTGTGTTACAGGGCTCTAACTAAAATGAGTGTGTGAAAATCACATTCATTTTATCCAATCATTTTCAGCAATCCGGATTCATTTATATCTCGTAGGTAGTTCCCTCTATTGTTGCAATGGTATTTGGAAAAATTGTGGCGGCCTCCTCACGAAAAGGTTCCTGTTCTTTATATTTTGAAGAGAAATGCCCCAGTAATAATTGTTTTACATTTGCTTCCACCGCTATTTGCGCAGCCTGCATAGCGGTGCTGTGAAAACGCATTGCAGCTTTTTCTTTATCGGCTTCCAGGTAAGTACTTTCATGATAAAGCGTATCTGAATTTTTTATGTAATCAATGAAAGAGTCGGTGTAGATAGTATCTGTGCAATACGCATAGCGTTTGGGTTCCGGTCCGTCTATTGTAACCCAATCATTTTTTACCAGCAGTCCGTCTTTTCGTTCATAATCTTCACCGTTTTTTAGTCTTTCATAAAAAATTACAGGTATTTCATACTCGCGGCATTTTTCTGGTACCAGTTTCCTCCCTTTTGTTTTGGCCTGAACCAGGAAGCCATGGCAGGATATGCTGTGCTTAACAGGGAAACAACTAACACTAAATGTTTCGGTATCTGCAAGTAACCCTGCACCATCCGGCAGGGGATGAAAAGAAAAAGGATAACTGAGTGTAGTATTCGCTAAGTCCAGTATTTGTTGCAGCAAAGGCATTAAAGCTGCCGGCCCGTATAGATGAAGTGGAGCAGTCCGGCCCAACAGGCTCATGCTGTTTATTAATCCCGGCAAGCCAAAATAATGATCTCCATGCATATGGCTGATGAAGATATGCTGCAGGTTTCGCCAGCGAAGACCATAACGTTGCATTTGTATCTGCGTGCCTTCGCCGCAATCCAACAAGAGCAGATCTCCGAATAAAGAAACCACTTGTGCTGTAGGATGCCTTCCAAAGGCTGGCAAAGCTGAATTATTTCCTAATATTGTTACTTTCATATTTTTAAAACCCCATACCCTGTTAATACCATTTGGTCTAAATTATATCTATGCTTCTTCGTTTGCCTTAAACCCAATGCGCTTGCGCGGTGGGTTGGGTTCATGTATCAATTGTTTCAAAGCTGTAAAGATCATTTGTATATCTTCATCATGCCCGGTTATTTTTTTCTCAATCTGCTCTAATTTCAGCAAAATGTCTTTATGAGTAAGGAGCATCTCCCGAAGCCTCGTAAATATCCTGATGATGCGGATATTTACTTCTATTGCCACGTCGCTGTTCAAAACGCTTGATAACATAGCAACCCCCTGTTCTGTAAATACATTAGGCGGGTATCTCCTGCCACCCCAACTTGAGGTAACAATCTGTGACCTCAAGTATTCGAACTCCTCTCCTGTAAGCCGGAACATGAAATCTTCCGGAAAACGATTTAAATTTCTTTTTACAGATTGATTGAATGTTTTTGTTTCCACCCCATATAAATCGGCCAAGTCACTATCCAGCATTACTTTTTGCCCCCTGATGAGATATATTTTGTTGATTATAGTTTCGTCTGGTATGACTGCATTTTTTGTCATGTGTCTGCTGCTAAAGTAAATAAAAGTCCAAATGGAATTACTCCTCATTAAACAAATCGCGTTCCAGAATTTCCATGCTTATAATGTCAATTGCTTCAGCCATAGTGGGCGCAATGTTTATAAACATCTCACTATTATTCATTTTTAATTTCTGCAGCAATTCTTCCTTCAGGCCCGTAAAAACCAGCGAATGCTCCCCGCTATAAAAATCTTCATGCATTTGCTGCATGGCGTTTAATGCTGTATCTTCTGCAATAATACAATTTTGGAGGTCTACAATAAGATTGAGGCTGCCGCTTTGCCCTGTTTCTTCCCATTTTTGCCTGATATTACCTGTCAAATTAGCATTTAACACAGTGCTAACAGGAATAATGAGGGTATAAGACGGTCTGGTATCAATTTTGAACTCCATAATACGCAAGCATTAGTGTTATATGTCTGAAAAGAGTTTAAGTACCAAAAAATATGCCTTACCAGCATAATTTTAATACGGATATTGTCAAAGATAATAACAAAAACTGCCTCTTAATTATTAACTTTACTATTAAAATAAGGAACAAATTGATGGATTCCAATTTCTCACCGAAAGTAAAAGAGATCATTTCTTATAGCAGAGAAGAAGCCTTAAGGCTGGGTAATGATTTCATAGGCACCGAACACCTTTTACTAGGCCTGATAAGGGAAGGTGAAGGTATGGCTGTGCGGGTATTGCAAAGTATGCATGTTGACTTGTTTGAATTGCGCAAGGAACTTGAAGTAGCAATAAAAGACAAGAACAACAAACCCCTGGCCAATATTAACAGCCTGCCACTTACAAAACAAGCAGAAAAAGTGATACGGATCACTGTACTGGAAGCGAAAGCACTGAAAAGTATGACAGTGGAAACCGAGCACCTCATGCTTTCTATTCTGAAAAATAAAGAAAATGTAGCTACCCAGATATTGCATCAATATGATGTTGATTATGAGAAGTTTAAGAATGAACTGAGCATATTGCAAGGTGGTAGTCCCAGTGCAGATTATGGCAGCGACCCGGGTTCTGAAGAATTTGAAGAGGATGATGAGCGCCGCCAGTTTCAACAGCAACGCAGGCAGCCCGCAGGTAATACCAAATCAAAAACTCCGGTTCTCGACAATTTTGGCCGCGATATTACCAAGCTTGCCGAATTAGGCAACCTGGACCCGATTGTAGGCCGCGACGAGGAGATAGAGCGTGTATCCCAGATACTTTCACGCCGCAAAAAGAACAATCCTATACTGATAGGAGAACCCGGTGTGGGTAAGACGGCTATAGTGGAAGGCCTTGCACTCCGCATTGTACAGCGCAAGGTTTCGCGCGTATTGTTTGATAAGCGTGTAATCAGCCTTGATCTTGCTGCTTTGGTGGCAGGTACCAAATATCGTGGCCAGTTTGAAGAGCGCATGAAGGCGATCATGAACGAACTGGAGAAGAACCGCGATGTGATCCTCTTTATTGACGAGATACATACTATTGTGGGTGCGGGTGGCGCTTCCGGCTCTCTGGATGCTTCCAATATCTTTAAGCCAGCACTTGCCAGGGGAGACTTGCAATGCATCGGTGCCTCCACACTGGATGAATACCGTATGTACATTGAAAAAGATGGTGCATTAGACAGGCGTTTCCAGAAAGTGATGGTGGAACCACCAAGCGTGGATGAAACCATTACCATACTTAAAAATATACGTTCCAAATACGAAGATTTCCATAACGTAACTTATGATGAAGCATCTATAGAAGCTTGTGTGAAACTGAGCGACCGGTATATTACAGACCGCCTGTTGCCTGACAAAGCAATAGATGTAATGGACGAGGTGGGCGCACGTGTGCACCTGAAAAATATTAATGTTCCGCAGAACATTATAGACCTTGAAAAAAAGATAGAAGACATCAAGCAGGAAAAAAATAAGGTAGTAAAAAGCCAGCGCTTTGAAGAAGCGGCTGCCCTGCGCGACCGCGAAAAACGCCTTGGTGAAGAACTGGACCGTGCCAAAGCAGAGTGGGAAGAAGAAGCCAAACACAAACGTTTCCCAATAAATGAAGAAGCCATAGCCGAAGTAGTGAGCATGATGACAGGCATACCTGTAATGCGCATGGTGGAAGCAGAAAGCAACAAACTGCGCCGCATGGGTGAAGACCTGAAAGCTGCGGTGGTGGGACAGGATGAGGCTATATCCAAGATCGTAAAAGCAATACAGCGCAACCGTGTGGGCCTTAAAGACCCACGCAAACCAATAGGCTCATTCATCTTCCTCGGACCTACAGGTGTGGGTAAAACAGAACTTGCCCGTGCACTTGCCAGGTATATGTTTGACAGTGATGATTCGCTGATACGTGTGGACATGAGTGAGTATATGGAAAAATTCTCTCTCAGCCGTCTCATCGGTGCGCCTCCCGGATATGTGGGATATGAAGAAGGCGGACAGCTTACAGAAAAAGTAAGGCGTAAACCATATTGCGTGGTTTTGCTGGATGAAATAGAAAAAGCACACCCCGATATTTTCAACATATTGCTGCAGGTGCTGGATGATGGACAGTTAACAGACGGCCTGGGACGTAAAGTTGATTTTAAGAATACGCTGATCATCATGACCTCCAATATCGGCGCAAGGCAGCTGAAGGATTTTGGAGCCGGTGTAGGGTTCACCACATCTACCAAAGTGATAAATGCAGAAGATAATAGCCGTGGCGTGATAGAAAAAGCGCTGAAGCGTACTTTCTCTCCTGAGTTCCTGAATCGTATAGATGATGTAGTGATATTTAACTCACTGACTGAAGAAAATATTGGTGAGATCATAGACATTATTATGAAGGACGTACTGAAGAGGCTGAACACACTTGGTTTCTCATTGGTACTTACTGCGGGCGCAAAAAAATTCATTGCAGAGAAGGGCTACGATGCCAATTTCGGGGCAAGACCTTTGCACAGGGCTATACAAAAATACCTGGAAGACCCGCTGGCAGAAGAGATCTTGAACCACCGCATAAAAGATGGCGACATAGTTACTGCAGACTATAGCGAAGAGGAAAAAAGAATCGTTTTCTCTATTGAGAATGCAGCAGCCATAAAAGAAGCCAAACAAGCAGAGTAGAACCGGGATTTTTTAGATTAGTAAAGATCAGAGCTATAAAAGATAAAAGCGACAGTTTTAAAAAGCTGTCGCTTTTTATTATGAAAGAACACAAGCCAATTAAGACAAGAGGATTTGATTTATAAATTTTAATACATGCAAATTGCTATATTTGAAACTCTAAATGTTATTTATACATTTATGCAGAACCAGCGCTATTGATGGAGAAAAACAGGGTTTACGGACTAGATATAATGAGAGCTGCAGCAATAATATTTGTATTGTTAAGGCATGGTAATTTTTATATAGGAAGGTGCGACCATAATGTTTTCTTCATGTGCTATAAATATTTACAAATTGACGGTGTGGGTGTTTTTTTCGTTCTCAGCGGTTTTCTGATTGGGGGGATATTGATAAAAAACATCAATAAGCCAGACTTTAAATTCGGCAACATTAAAGATTTCTGGGTAAAAAGATGGTTCAGGACTATTCCTAATTACATGCTCTTATTATTACTTAATTGCATTCTCTTCATAGGGATACTGCATATAGATAAAAGTGTGTATTCCCCCATTTACTTATACCCGTTCTTCCTGCAGAATTTTAA
>CAIYVS010000712.1 GCA_903929655.1 uncultured Bacteroidota bacterium
GAACACAATTTTCTCGTGAATATTTCTCTTTAGGAATCTTTCTATCAATCTCTAACCAATAAGCTCTATTCACTCCTTGTTTAAATTGACCACTTAAAGGAAATCTATTAGAAATACGCAGTCCCATGTGAATGATCTCTTGACTTTCCCGTTCTGTTAATCCGCAATAATGACACACCTTATCTTTTACGTTCTCATCATACCACTTCTTGAAATCCTTAAAATCATCAAAACCATTAAGGTCATTTTTTATTTTATCGTTAAACCAACCTTCTAATTGTTTGGTTGTTTTTTCTTTGTATATCCAATTCATAAAAAATACAATATTTAATCTTAAATAATTTTTATAACTACCTTCCAAACATCTCCATCTGGTTACTCTTGCCCGAATGCTTTCGTTCATGCTCCAACAACCATTTTTTATTAGGCAAACCTCCTCCATAACCTGTCAGGCTGCCATTCTCTCCTATTACCCTATGGCATGGAATGATGATGGCAATGCAGTTTTCTCCATTGGCGCCTGCAACAGCCCTAATTGCTTTTTCATTGCCCAGGAAAATAGATTGCTGTTTGTAAGACCTGGTTTCACCATAAGGTATCTGCAATAAACCCTTCCATACAGATTTTTGAAAATCAGAGCCTACCAGGTGCAATGGCAGATCGAATTCTTTTCTCTGGCCGCTAAAATATTCGCTCATTTGTTTTTCAAGCACATCTAAAAATGGATGTTCGCCTTCGGCATATGAATCATTCAAGGCAGACAAAAGGCGTTTATTAATAGCAGGCATCATCTTCCTGTATGGGAACTCAAAAAGGCATATGCCTTGATCTGTAGCGCCTGCCAGCATCTTGCCCAGGGGCGTAATAATTTGTTTAGTGGTGATCACAATTTTAAAACTTTTTGAATAAACACATTTCCTTTAATATCTCTGACCTTTACAGTATACAGGCCTGCCAGAAGATCATGCACGTAAATATCCGAAACATTTTCGTATGACATTAAGTTTTGACCCAGGTAATTATACAGGCACACCGCAACTATTTTGTCCGGGCTGACTATTTTTAAAATATCGTTTACGGGATTGGGATATACTCTTACATTTTCCTGCCCGGCATTAAGACCGTTTACACTTGTTGCAGGCATTGTGCAGTCATAGGTCTTTACTTTTAGTATGGCCTTATATAAATTAAGCCTCCCGCCTGAGACTATTTTCCCGACGAGTGCAGGCAAGGTATCTACAGATTCTAATAGATATCGCTTCATAACCAGGGCAAGGCTGTCCGGGTATAATTTATAATCGTCCAGCATTTTTTGGCAAGCCTCAGACCACATCAAAGCTATAGCCCCTGCCACATGCGGACTTGCTGCTGAGGTGCCGCCAACATTTCCGTATGCGCTGTCAATATTAACAGTAAAGGTTCCGTTTCCTGGAGCCGCTATATCTACATTATTTGGTCCATAGCCACCATGCCTGTTATCATTGCTATCTGTTCCTGTAACAATAATGGTATAATTACTGGCGCACTGAGATGGGATATCCGGGCAGGTGTCCACATCACAATTCGGATTATTGGAAGTTGCACCTGCACTTAATATGCCAATACTACCCAGGGAATCATACATCGCATTCCAGAGCGGGTATTGATAGCCATATCCGGCAGGGCCGAAGGAAGAATTGGTCACCACTACCAATGCGCCTTTTGCCCCATTGGTCTGGTTGTATATCTGCCTTTGCTTAAAAACATATGAATATGCACTTACCACAGATGCTTCATCGTTCTCATTGGTTGCCACAGGCATTTCCTTTACATTCCAGCATACGCCTGCCACACCTGTTATATTATTACCAATTGCCCCGGATATGCCTGTGCAAAAAGTACCGTGATTGATAAGAGGAAAACTATCATTCAGCCAAACTGTGTTCCAACCATTATAATCATCCACATAGCCGTCACTATCATCGTCTATTCCATTATGTGGTATATCAAAAGTATTCTTCCAGTAATTCAAATCAGGATGCTTCAGATCAAATCCCCCGTCCACCGTGGCAATAACTATTTGCTGATTATTAATCGTCATACCACCACTAACTGAATCCCAGGCCTGTGGCGCGGAAATTTTCATCATATCCCATTGCTTTGCAAAAAGTGTATCGTTGGGGTTGGACTTTAAAGGAATATGATTGTGATTGAACTGAACAATTTTTACTGATGGGTCTTTTGCAATTTTATTTCTTGCAGTCTCTGCATCTGTAAGGGCCGTATCATAGGCAATTCGCCATACATTCCATTCATCGGAAATTTTGGAGATCTTACTCAAACCGGAAACAGTCTGTATTTTGATAAAGGCATCTATGTCGGCACCGGGAGTAAACATCACCAGCAATTCGCCAGCCTTATATGTTTCCTTTGATTCAATAAGATTGCTTTGTGCAAAAGTATATGCACAACTGAAACAAAAGATTAGCTGCAATAGTATTCCCCTCATAAGAATGAATACTCACAAATTACAATAAAATTAAATTATTTAGGCAGTTGTCTGCGCAAAATGCTTCCTGAAAGTGTTGGTCAGATCTGCACTAATGATCTTGCGTGCAACATCTATAATATTCCTGAAAGCAAGTGCATGAGAAATGCCATGGCCTATAAGAACAGGGCTGTTGATACCAAGGATGGGGGTACCGCCATATATCTCGTAATTAAAATTATTCAGTATATCGTCTTCTAAACCACGCTGCTCCTTAAAGATATGGTAAATGGATTCTGCCATCTTAAGCATCACATTGCCTACAAAACCTTCGCAAACCACGACATCGGCTTTATCAAGAAACACATCGCGGCCCTCAACATTACCAACAAAATTTATCAGTGGATTTTCTTTCAGCAAAGGATAGGTAGCCTGGGCAAGTATATTGCCCTTGCCCTCTTCCTCACCCAGGTTCAGCAAACCAACACGTGGATTGGATATACCCATCACACTTTGTGCGTAAATGGATCCCAATTGTGCAAACTGCACCAGGTTCTCCGGTTTGCAATCTGCATTAATACCCACATCCAGCAACAAATTAAATTTACCATCTACCCTTGGAAGAGGTGTAGCGATTGTAGGTCTTGCAATACCCTCTATTGCTTTCACGGTATACATAGAGCCTACCAGCATAGCACCGGTATTGCCGGCGCTTATAAAGGCATCTACTTTTTGGTGCTGTAGCATACCAAAACCTATTGCAATACTGGATTGCTGCTTTTCTTTCAAAGCCTTGGTAGGATGCTCATGCATTCCTATTACTTCACTCGCCTCTACGAATGTATAGCGGGATCTATAGGGTGCTAATAAAGAGATGTAGGGAGCAGCAGCTTCCGACTTGCCTATCAATAACAAATGCACAGAGGTATCCGACTCCTGTTCGAAATACATCTGTACACCCTTTATTGCTTCTGCGGGGGCATAATCGCCACCCATGATATCAAGCCCTATCTTCATTAATAGAAAATATTGGGTTATTGATTTTTGTCTCCTTCTGTGGCTGTCGCAGGTGTTTTGTCCATCACTACTCTACCCTTATAGTAAAGCTTTCCTTCTACCCAATGCGCACGATGGCGAAGATGGCTTTCACCGGTAACAGAATCGGTGCTCCATGTTGCAGCTTCAGCTTTATAATGGGTACGACGTTTAGCACCGCGTTGTTGTGAATGTCGTCTTTTTGGATTTGGCATTTTTTAAATTTTTATTTTTCTTAAAACTATTTAACCGCTTAATCTTTTAACTTTTTGCCTTTCTCTCCCTTCACCTTCTTGGCCTTCAGGGCATCTAGGCCTTTCCATATATCATTCTTCACTTTTCCCTCAGGCTCCGAAAGTTTGTCAAGCAATTTCAACACTTTCGGATCGCATCCGGGCTTTCCCTCGCTGTTGTCCGGGTGAACATGCTGCAATGGTATGCTTAACATGATAAACTCGTACAACCAACTACTGATATCTATAACCGTTTCACTTCTTGGTATAAAAACCACGTCGTCCTCATCTTCCAATTCACCGGCCTCGTCACCCATCAGTTTAATAACAAGATTAAACTCATCCCACAAAGGCAGTTTAAAATCTGCTCCGCATCTGTCACATGGTGCTGTTACGCTCCCGTCCACATCAAAATGAAGCAGAAAAAAACTGTTCTTTTTGTCAAAGTTCAAGGTGATCTTTGCCTTCCAGTCTTTAAATTCTGTTTCTCCGGTACGCTCCTGCATGAATTTGTCATCAATTTCATACACAAACGTATGCATACCGGGTTTCAGTCCCTGCCACGCTATTTCATATTCCCGGTTATGCTTCATTACTATGCTTTACAATTTTACAGCTTACAGTCCCATACCTTTATAATATAAAGCCCGCTGTTAACTGTTTGACTGCAAAACCCCTCAAAACGGGTTGCAAAATTAGGAAAAAAATCCGGATTAGAGCAATTTATTTCGCTTTAGCAAAAATGCATATAAGACCTGATTCACATCCTGCGACAGATCAACCGGTATCCGGTCTATCTGGTATTGATGACACTTATCTTCTATCATTTGTTGAAATTCCCTCATGCGTGAAATATATTGCTCTTTTATCTGTTGTGGCTGTAATTTTATCCGATCCCCGCTTTCCAGGTCAACAAATTCGTAGGGGCGGTTCTCAAATTCAAATTCCATCTCTTTTACGCCGTCCATCACATGAAATAAAATAACCTCATGTTTATTATAGCGCAAATGCTGCAATGCTGCAAAAACCTCTTCAATATCATCCACATCATCCATCATATCGCTGAATATCACTATCAGCGAGCGTTTATGCATTCTTTCCGCTATCTCATGAAGCACTTTGGCCGCGTTTGTCCTTTTGTTTTTAGGGTTATAATCCAGTGTTTGCTGCAGGGTATTCATCAATAAGCGGTAATGGCTGTTTGCAGAACGGCAATCTGACATAGAATACAGTTCCTCGTCAAACAGTGCCAGGGCAGATGCATCCAGTTGCCTTTTTAGCAATTGCAGCAGTGAAGCAGCAGCCACGCAGGAAAATTGTAGCTTATTCAGTTTTTTATCATCCTCCGGAAAAAACATAGATGATGAGGTATCAAGCACCAGGCAGCAGCGAAGGTTGGTCTCTTCTTCAAAACGTTTAACAAAAAGTTTATCTGTCCGGCCATATACCTTCCAGTCTATATGTCTTAAAGCGTCCCCTACATTATAAAGCCTGTGTTCGGCAAACTCTACCGAAAAACCATGAAAAGGGCTTTTGTGCAAGCCTATGATAAAACCTTCTACTACCTGCTTCGCAATCAGTTCCAGGTTATCGCTTATGGGCTGTTGTAGTATCATTGTACCAAACCTACGTCAAAAAGCCGGAATACACTTGTTAAAACATTCATTATTCTGCGACATCATTCTATTAAAAAAATTCTTTTGTCTTTTGAATTTTGAATTTTTAAAGTATCTTCAACCGTTCAAATATAGTTTACATGAAATTACGCCTTTCTTTATTGGTGGCTTTGGCTTTTGTACTGATGACCGGAATGAGTTCCTGCATCAAAAAGTATACCTGCCATTGTGATATTTCTTATACCGGTATGCCTGGTCTGCCGGATTCTCTGCACGAAGATTATGGTATTACCGACTCCAAAACCAATGCCAAAAGCGAATGCAGTAAAAACTCCATGACCTACAACAACAATGGCATTACAACAGTAGAAAATTGCTATTTGTATTAATTCATTCAGGAAACCTTAATTTTGCCCCGTATTTTTATTTATGGCAGAATTAACGCAAGCCCGCAGAAAGGCTTCTTTTTATTTTAAACGCATTTCCGGATCAATACTCCTACTGGCTTTAGCCGCAGTATTTTTCTTTTCAGCTTATACCAAAATTGCCAGCCAGGCAGCCTTCGATTCTTTTCAGTGGAGTTTCATTGACATTGGCATCAGCTCTAATTTCCTTGCAGGAATACTGGCGCGGCTCATGATCAGTTTTGAGTTTTTACTGGGCTTGTTTCTCCTGCTGCATATTTATCTCAAACAATTCACCTACCCGGCAGTTATTACCCTGCTGTGCGTTTTTATCATTTACCTCCTGATGGTAATAGCTAACCAGGGCGACTCAGGCAATTGTGGTTGCTTTGGCAATACCGTAACTATGAAACCCTCGGCTGCTATTTGGAAGAATGTGGCCATGATCACTGCCACGCTTTTGTTATGGTACATCTACCCCATTAAGCCTTATAAAGGACAGATATTGCTGGCGGCCTTGTTAAGTATGGGTGCAATTGCAACACCCATTGTAATGAATTTGCCGGAGCTGAACCAGGCCCAGGTGGTTGCAGAGCCTATTGATCTCAATCCTTTATATAGTAATAATCCGCCCCCCTCTGTAGAACTGAGAACAGGTAAACATATTGTTGCCTTTATGAGCCTTACCTGCCCCCATTGCAGAAAAGCCGCTTATTTATTGCAGATCATACATCACCAACATCCTGATATACCCATATTCCTGGTACTGGTTGGCTCAAGCAATTTTGAAAATGACTTTTTTAAGGAAACGCATGCCATAGCCTTGCCTCATATCCATTTCACCGACACAAAAGCCTTTGCGGCCATGGCCGGTACAGGTGTGCCAGCTATATTCTGGGTAAACAATTCTGTGATAGAACGCAAAGCCAATTACTACCAGCTGGACCCAAAGAACATCATAGAGTGGCTGAGGAGATAAACCCAAAACCCTTAAAGGGGCTTAATGATATAGATTTGCAGAAAGAAAATAATAAATAACAGATCACTTACTAAATTCCCCCTTCAGGGGGACAGGGGGTATGATACAGGACGACATAGAAACAGTTTGGGATGATGATGAGCCGGAGGCGGAAGAGACCGAAGTAGGTGCCGAGCCCCTGGAGAAACTGCGCTTTATAACCGACCGCGGCCAGGCCCCTATGCGTATAGACAAATACCTGACCATGCGCATAGAAGGTGCTACCCGCAATAAGGTGCAGCAGGCACTGGACCAGGGTTTTGTGATAGTAAATAATAACACAGTAAAAGCCAACTATAAATTAAAACCGGGTGATGAAGTAGTAGTGTATGATACCCGCACACCCGAAAACACCGAAGTAATACCACAGGAACTACCCCTGGAGATCACTTATGAAGATGATGACCTGTTGATAGTAAACAAGGCAGCCGGCATGGTGGTACATCCGGGCTGCGGCAATTATACCGGCACCCTGGTAAACGGCCTTGCCTGGTACCTGCAGCAGGAACATGTGGATACGGAGAACCTGCACCGTGTGGGCCTGGTGCACCGCATAGACAAGGATACTACAGGCCTGGTGGTGATAGCCAAAACATCCCCGGCCATGACCAATCTCGCGGCACAGTTTAAGAAACATACCGTTTACCGCCGTTATATAGCCCTGGTTTGGGGCGACCTGCCCGAAGACTCCGGCACCATAATAGCCCATGTGGGCCGCAACCTGCGCTACCGCAAGATCATGGATGCCTTCCCCGATGGCGAATACGGCAAAGAAGCCATTACCCACTACAAAGTGCTGGAACGTTTTAACTACGTAACCCTCGTGGAGCTAAGGCTGGAGACAGGCCGCACCCACCAGATACGTGTGCATATGAAATACATGGGCCATCCCCTCTTTGGCGACACCACCTATGGTGGCGATACCATTGTAAAAGGCACCGTTTTCAGCAAATACAAACAATTTGTGGAGAACTGTTTTAAGATACTACCCCGCCACGCCCTGCATGCCAAAGAACTGGGTTTTAAACACCCGAGCACCGGACAATGGATACAGTTTGATTCTGAGCTACCTAAAGATATGACTGAGGTGATTGAGAAATGGAGGGTTTATACTAGGGCTAATGTGAAAGGGTGAAAGAGTTGGTTACAGTTTATAACCAACTCATCTTCCTGTCCTCAGCTTCCATTTTCAAACCGTGACGGTTTGTAACGGTTTCATTTCCTTCTTTTTTTCAGGCATTCCTTCAGTTTTCGCTAATATGCCCTTGCGAGCGTTTCCAAATAAATTTTGTTAATGATGGGGGGACATAGAGTGAAACGCCAATCTGAAGATTGAGCGCCACGCAGACATAGATAGAGTTTAGGCCAAACATTTTTTTATACCCGGCAAGTTTAACAGGAAATAATAAATAAATTAGCCGTTAATTAACTTTTATTATGAAGAAATTAATTGCAATTTCTTTTTTCCTAATTGCCATTGGCATTAATGACATATCTAGTTTACACGCCCAAATGCCTAACTGTGGCAACGGCTTATTATACTATATTGATAGCAATATGAGTGGTTCTATATATTCGTACAACCCTTCGCTAGCAATATCCTCAATAAACCCATCTTTAAATTCTATAGCTGCACCTTCATTATCAGCCCTAGCTTTGGCGATATCCGACAATTTAAATGCGGCAACCCCATCTCCCACATTTTATACAATGATTAACAAAAACTATTATTATTATGATGGAGCCAATTGGATTAATACTGGATATAGTTCCGGAGACCACTGGACAGACAATATTGGCGCCGGAGGCGGATTAATTTATAGTTTCTATAATGATACTGTTTGGAAATATAATGGCACAGGTGATGCAACACAAATAGCAATAGTTTTCGGAAATTTTGTAAATGATATTGTAGCAGACTGCTCTGGTAATTTTTATCTTTTAAGAACTAGCAACCCCAAGGCACTACTTAAATATGACGTAAATGGAACTTTGGTGAGTTCGTGGTCGTATAATACATCTTTTACTGGCTATCTTGAGGGATTAGGGAAAATAGGTGACACTATATATATCGGGGGCTCCTCACTATATAAGGGAATAATTAGTGGAACAAACATAAATTTTTCATTTGTCGGAACATTTAATTCTACTGGTATCGACTTCGCAACCTGCGAATGCCTTTCAACAGGAATCAGCACTTTGCAATC
>CAIYVS010000713.1 GCA_903929655.1 uncultured Bacteroidota bacterium
CAGAAAACAATACAAAAAAAACAATTGCATATACAATTGATTTTTTTACAGTTAAAAACTGCTGAAATGCAAAAAAGCGAGTAAGTGTAGACGTTTTCATAACTTTCAATATAATTTGAATACATATACAAGTTAGCCTTTATTATAAATTAACCCATCTTGCCTTATTAAAGAGACAGTAAAATCAGCATGTATATTATAAAAAATAAATTGATATGCAAATACAACATGTTAATTTTAATATAAAAATGGACGTGATTCATATTTCATATTTGCCTGATTTCTGTAAATTGACACTATATGAACATCTGGCAGCTTGAAGTTGCAGAGGTACTGGAAGGGACGTTTCAAACTTTAAAACATCCCATCCAAGACATTCATTATAAAATAAAACTCAAATAAACTACACAAGGTTTGAAGCCTTGAGAAGAATGACTTCTTAAAAATTATTTTCATTACAGTTCTACCTCTCCCCATTCCATATAAGACGCTCCAGAATTTTATGGTCAACTACAATATTAGCTCTGTATTGGGGTATCATTCTCCATTTTTTTTCTTCGGGATTCCATTTTTCTGGCAGCGCACTCCACAATATCTTTCCAGTCCTGCTTACAATAAATGTTTTGCTATAGTTATAGCCCATGCAAACAAATAAAGAATTATCCGGCAATTCTATAACGTTACCACCCTTAGACTGTTTTAGAGGTTGATTACCTTCAAAAGTGCAAACGTATTCCCATATTTTTTTCAAGCCACCTTTCCCATTAACAGGTTCCTTCAACAGCATAACTTTTGGGCATGGCTTGGGGCCGAGTGGATTATTATTGAAAAGGTACAGGTATCCATTTGTCGAAAGCCTGATACTATGCTGCATACAAAACAAACCATTGCCTCTTACAGGTATCCCTGGTTTATAAATTTCACCATAACTATTTACTACTTTCCCTTCCGGATATTTTATTTTAAGTATCCTGCTGATACCTTTAAAACCCATATAAATATATTTCCCTTTTTCGTCAAAATAAAATGCATTCGCATGAACATCAATTACACCTTCAGCATGGGGTTCGGCTGGGTTATAATAACCTATATCAGAATGTGCAAACCAAACTGAAGATTTCCATGACCATACTATATTATGCTTATCATCATATTCAATTAAAGTTCCGAATTTTGATTTTGGAGGTGTTGTTTGATTGTCCAGCTCTCCATGTTTCCAGTTTATTGCTTCATTTCCCAATGTCATGTAATGGCCATTAGCCAGCCGTGTAAATTCATGATGATAGTGCTCCACACTGTCTCCGCTTATTGTTCCGGTATTAGGCGCTTTCCATAAAATATCACCGCTATAATTTATTTCATACGCCTCTTCCCTGATTAAAAAAGTAATCGTTCCCTGCTTTGAAACCTCAATATTACCTGGCACGTCATTCCCGGCTATATCATTTGGCAGAAACCATACCGCCCTGCCTTTCATATCATACATAGCTTTACTATTGTCAAACAGTACAAAAGCATCTTTATATTTCTTAGCTTGATGCATGATACGTAAGCGTACGTTTGCAGTGTCAACATCTGAAATAATTCCGGTACTAAAATGATATAGATCACTGATTGTTTTTCCTGATTTACTATTTGTATATACTATCCGCCATGTATATTGTTCTCCAAAAGAGGGTACCCGGACTATTATTTTATTTGTCTTGCACGATTGTGTTCTGATAATTTTTTTTTCAAAAGAATCCTGAGCAACATAAATGCCTTTGGCAATCTCCAGTTTATATTGATCTGCTTTTTTTACAAATGGAAAGGAAAACCCTATTAAGCGGAAATTTAATACACTACCTTCCCTGGGTAGTATTTGTGACCTGACAATATTGGCTATTAAGAAGAGGAAAAATAATACGCTTAGAGTCTTATACATGTTTAAATATTCAAGTTAAGATCAAAAATACAGCATGCATGTAAATCAGGCATATCTTTCTTTGCAATTCAATATTGTCAAATAAAAAAA
>CAIYVS010000714.1 GCA_903929655.1 uncultured Bacteroidota bacterium
GCAATCATCGATTTGAGGATTTCTTCTCTTCTTTTTTTGTTCTTTTTTATTGGCCCATTTTTCTTAATATTCATATGATAAAGATACAATTTTTATGTGAATAAATATACTTTTGAGAGGGAAGCTGCTATGCGGACAAGGTGGCGTTTAGAATTGGGGAATTGCTGAAGTGGTAGAATTACAGAAAATAAATAATAATTTAGCTGAAACATTTCTATGAGTAGTCAGGATATCCGATGGAAGCAGCGTTTTGATAATTTTCAGAATGCGTACGAGCGTCTGAAAGAAACGCTTGAAGCGAAAGAATTGAACGAACTGGAGAAAAACGGCCTTGTTCAGCGTTTTGAATTCACTATCGAGCTGTGCTGGAAGATACTTAAAGATTATTTACAAGATACTGGATTCAAGTTTACTCCCTCACCAAAAGAAACTATACGGCAGGCATATAATGCAGGTATTATTGAAGATGGACAAATATTAATTGACGCTATTGAGCTGCGCAATGAGTTATCACATGATTACAGCGGAGAGAAATTTGAAAAATCTGAAAGTAAAATAAGAAAACAAATATTTCCTGCTATACAAAAAGTATATCTTTTCTTTAATAGTAAGAATTGAAATGGATACAAAAACAGTTAACAACGGACTTACTCAAAGAGATGTAGAAACCCTCTATTGTATTTTTCAGAAATATCCTGAGGTAAAACTGGTTTATATTTTTGGCAGCAGGGCAAAAGGCAATTACAAACAAGGAAGCGATATTGATTTTGCAATAATGAATGAGGGCATCAAACCTGATACCATAACACATATCCGTGGAGATATAGATGAAAGCAGCCTGCCTTATTTTGTAGATATTCTTGACTATCCAAAACTAAGCCATAAAGAATTAAAAGAACATATAGACCGTGTTGGAATTGAATTTTATAATAGGGATAAGCAATTGAATAAACAGCCTGAAGCCTAAGCCTCTACAATACAAATCAGGGAGTTGCTGAGGTGCTAATTTTTTTTCTGTATTCCCTCATATAGCCGATGCTTAGGCTGAAAGTTTTTATATGAATATCATCGTAAGGTTCCATTACCCTTGTAAGACGGTCCAGCATTATATTGTAACTTACAGATACTACGAGGTAATTTGTTTGTATTTGAAAATATCTTTGTAACTGAATTTTAAAACTAATTGGAGATTCGCTTATATAATAAGAACTATTGTATTCATATTGTGAATATTTTGACATTGCATAGTTTGCATGAGCAACTGTATAATCTGTATTAACAACAGTAGAATTTATATTGTCTTTGCCATTTATTAAATGGCCTATTGATGGCAGCAAATTTAAGTGCCACCTGTTGTTCTTATCAATTCTGTAACTAATAATTGGAGCTAAAAAAAGGTAGACACTATTATGTTTATTAATTATTTTAACATAAGGATCGTATGCAGTTGAATCCTGGCGAAATAAGTAATTCACTGAATACTTTTCAAGATACAAAGATAAGCCAATATTGATTCTGGACTTGTAACGAGTAATAACATTGATAGAACAAGTGGGAGCATAATATGCATACTTGCCCAGATCAACAGAATTTGAAGTATGAAATGAAGCTATTGAAGTACTTATTCCTGCATCTGCCCAGGCAGCATATTGGGCACATGAGCTAAATGATGCAATAGTGAGGCCTAGAATAAAAACAGA
>CAIYVS010000715.1 GCA_903929655.1 uncultured Bacteroidota bacterium
AAAAATTATTTATTCTTTTAAAAAAATCATAAGTTCTGTACAATGTTGTGTACAATAAACTCTTAGATAAGCTCCAAATCCTTACTAAATATCTCTTTACCATCGCTATCGCTTATACTTTATTTCAAAGTAGTTTTATTTATATCAGCTTCGGTATTGTGTATAATATTCCTATTGCAACCTTGCCATTTTTAGCTTATTTCCTTTGGCATGATATATCGATTTGCAATAGCAAAAAAATTAATTATAAAAATTTAAACTATGCCCAGCAACAAGAATATGACAAATAATCCATATAAAAAATAGTGGAAACACCTTTTTTTATTTCAATTATTTTTTGTATAGTTTACATTACTAGAAGAAGCCCTTTGCCGGTACATAGGTTTTTGCCATAACTGTCTGGATATTTCCAAGATGATATACAGTTTTTCAAATGGCAGCTTCAATCAACTTCTACCCTGAAGCATAGCCTGACAACTCTTTGATCTTGTGGGCAGACAGGATATTTGTAATGGAGAAAAGACATCGGGTACGCCTGCAGGAAAAATTCACTGAGGCCATAGCTGGCAAAGAAATTATTGTACTTAATATCCCGGACGAGTATGAATACATGGACGAAGAACTAGTAGCCATGCTACAAGACATGATTCACCCCTATTTAAAATAGAAGTCTTAAAGCAAGCTTAAAGCTTGCTTTAAGACTAATGCGCCACAAGCACCTTGCCTACACTATTATTCCCATCAGTCGTGGTACAACGTACTGTATAAATGCCCGGAGCAAATGAACTGCAATTTATCTTTACATTTTTAGCAGATACACTCGCAGCATACACCGTTTGACCCAACATATTAATAACAGAAATGGATGCGTTTCCGGTATCATAGTTATCAATGCCAATATTGATCTCATCATTAGCAGGATTAGGAAATATTGCAATGCCTGATGCATATTTAATGTTATGAACAGCGGCAGTATTAGCATCAGAAACATAAAAATATTGAGAGAATCCACAACCAAAATCGTCATGCTCACCATAGTTTTTCAGCCCAGCCGGAGTAGTACTGCCTGCATAAGTATAACCGTGCATGGGTATTTTTACACCACTTAGTTTTTGAATCCACAGGTAGCCCGGCAGATATCCTGTTATTCCCTGGTCGTATGCCCACCAATGCAGGCCGGAACAAAATCCGGGTGAACTTATTGTAAATTTATAAAACCCGATATTAGGCATAATGAGCGTATCCAGATACAAAGTGCTATAGCTTGTATTGGTGCGGGAGAACAAAGTATCTCCATTTACATCTGTAATGTACCAACTGGCATCAGCGGGATTTGCATTAAGATTCATTCCATCAGCCGCCAGGTTGCTGGTTAACATTTTAACCGTTATAGTATCCGGCCACTTAGGTGCTACAATAAACTGCGATCTCATCGTGTCGTTCGTTTGGTCCGCGTCAGCCGTACCGTTTACACCAGTTATATTTACAATAAACTGGAAACTGCCGGATTGTGATGCAGAAGACATATATGCAAAGCTTGTTGAGGCGGGCAAACTGATAACAGTATCGGACAATGATGCCAAAGAACCATTCCATGTATAAGTCTGCATGGCAGAATCCTTAACTCCGTATTGAAAGGCTACACTGCTGATAGCAGTACTGCCCGAATTATGCAGGTGCACGATCGGCAAATTATTCGAAGGATTTTCCCTGAAGTGCTGGGGGCTGGAAGAAGGTGCAATAATTTCTTCTATAGATGCATCAAGGGCTTTGTTGATACCCCCATAATAAACCACTGTAGCACTTGCATCGTAGTTGCCCGAAGGACTTGTTACCGTGTAAGGTTCAAAACTCACATTGATGTTATAGCTTGTCCCGCCGCTAATACCCGGCAACGCAGTATAGTATGGCATAACAGATGAGCCGGGGCACCAGTTCGACCTGTTATAAAGCCATGTTCCTCCCTGTGGATATAGTTCGTTAAAACCGCAATCGCTACGCCATATGTTCTGCTGCAATATAGAGCTGCCATTTAAAAACAGCTTGTAATAGTGCTCGGCAAATTCACAGCATTGGTTTGCATCAGAACCATGTCCTGTCACAATAAACCTGAATGCTGCACTCACTGTTCCGGCCGGGGCCGTTTCATTAAGAACCGGGAAATTATTATCTATTGGGTTCGATGCATTTCCATAAGTTCCTCCGTGAGCGTATAAACGATTAATGGCAATCGTATTCCTATCAGGCGTCCCCTCTATGAAAATAAATTTGGTATATATGCCATAGCCGGGAGATCCTACCCCAAGGGCACTGTTAATGGTAATGCTATCCTGCAGAAGGGGAGCAAAATCAGTAACATCAAATACATAGTCTAATGACCAGTTAGGCGGGGCCGGAAAACGAGACCAGCCGGAAGTGGCAAATGGCGTAATGATACGGGCAAGTTCT
Organism: uncultured Bacteroidota bacterium; assembly: GCA_903929655.1. GTDB lineage: Bacteria > Bacteroidota > Bacteroidia > Chitinophagales > Chitinophagaceae > JABDGU01. The sequence continues at coordinate 2,449 of CAIYVS010000715.1, forward strand.
GCAGTATCTCCATGTGGAGATTTCAGGGTAACATTTCCTATATAATTCCATTGATGGCAATACATAGATGAAGGTGAACAGGCATGCGAATTAAGGGTATAAACCAGGAAGATCTTTCTGTATGTTTTGTTAGTAGGCAATACTATTAAAGTGTCGAAACTGGTACTGTTGTCTGCATTTAAAACAGGGCTCGTTGTAACAATGGTCGTATCACCGGGATTAGCAAACGACATTATGGAGCAGAAAAAAAGCGCTGAAAACAGTAACGTAAATGGTATGCGTTTCATCTTTTATTATTTTTTAATAAATCTTGATATTGAATGATATTAATTATTTCCGGCAAAGGCGCGATAAATCGACGATAAAAATATAGAAAATTGTTGTAAGTGGTAATAAAATTCACCGAAGCAATAACAGATAAAGAAATTTTTTTCATTGTTGATGTTCATCTGCCGCCTTTGTTGTGTATGTCGGGTGGGCTTATGTGCGCGAGCAATACCAACAAACATTCTTCCGCTTAGCAATGCACCGCTGGCCCAGGTTGAGGCCACGCTCTGTGCGCATGGAACTTGTGCCCGTGGCATAAGCCTGCCAACTTTACAAGATATCCACATTCCACCCTCTTTGGCATATAAATTGCGCAATATAATTACCTTTTCAGCCATTGTTATTTTGGCAGAAAACAAATCATCAGAAGCTCTTTGAAACTTGTGTCACCAAAGAAAAATAAAAACGACCTGAACAAAATGGGAAAATAAACCTGAAAAGCCTTTACTGTAAAAGATTTCAGCACTTTCCCATCCTGCAATTCATGGGAAAATACGGGAAAGTATGGGAAATATTGAGCAATTTTTGAGTAGCTTTTTGCACGAATATCTTGTTGCGATTACATATAAAATGAGAAGCGCAAAAGTTCCGAAAATAAAAATTGCAAAGCGGAAACCAATGTGGACAGAGCATCTTAAACCATTGAAAATCAATACCACCTAACTCACATATTTTTTTTCAGGCGGAAAAAAGAGGAAAAAAGCGGAAACGAACGGAAATAAAACAGGAAAAAAATTGCTCCTTTATTCATTATCCTCTCCGGTTGCTGCAATCTCTTTACCCCTATTATTATCCCAGGCACAAATACGATCTCCTGCAATAACTTTTAGTAAAAAAAACAAACCATTAAATTCTACAACATTTAACCAGCATTGAAAATTATTTTTTTACTTTTAAATCCGGTATATATCTAATACTATACACAAATAATCATGAGTACAACACAAATAAATGCGGCTATACTGAACGAAGAAATGAGCTGGCTTGACAGAGTAATAGATTTTAGATTAAAAAACTATTTCGGGGATGAGCATGAATATCAAGACATATCTGAGATCACTCCGCCTGCTCTTGGCGCTAATAGCTCAGTATATGCTGAAATTATAAAAAAACACAACTTTGATTTCCGGGAACGGCTTATACTGCTGCTGACCCTTGCTCCCCATTTAAAACCCGGACTGCTTGACCTTTTCTTTATAAAAAACGCTGCCCAAAACAGGGAATTTACAGAATTTGGAGGTGTAACAAGACAAGATTATAAAGGGTTTCTGCCAACTGGCGAAACTGCCGCATTTATACTATGTGGCAATGATCTTGAACAAAAACTTTCATTATTTCATATTTTCAGTGAAAACCACTTTTTCAGTAAGGAGAATATGCTGACATTGGAGCAAACAGCAGCTAATATACCTTTATTATCAGGGGCATTGCAACTATCATCAAAATATGTAAACCTGATCATTTCGGGCTCAGAGCCCAAACCTGTTTTTAATTTTAATTTCCCAGCCAGGCTGATACATACAGCATATGGATGGGAAGATATTGTGCTGGATGCCCATGTGCTGGATGAAATAGCAGAAATTAAAACATGGATAGAATATAGCAATTCATTATTTGAAAACCCCAACCTGCGCAAGAAAATAAAACCCGGTTTCAGAAGCCTGTTTTATGGCGCTCCCGGCACAGGCAAAACACTCAGCGCCTGCCTTTTAGGCAAATCAACAGACAGGGATGTTTACAGGGTGAACATAGCACAAGTCGTATCTGAATATATAGGAGAAACAGAAAAGAATCTTAATAACATTTTTAAAATTGCAGAAGATAATAACGCCATCCTGTTTTTTAACGAAGCAGAGGCTTTAGTGTGCAAAGCAGCCCCTGGTTCCAATAGCTATAGCAGGCAGGAGATAGCATGTATCTGGCAGAAAATTGAAGACCACCCTGGAGTAGTGATACTGGCAAGCAATATAACATCCCATATAGACGAAGCCTTTATAAGGCGTTTTCAAAGCATTATCCGTTTCCCCATGCCCGGCCCTGGGGAAAGATTACGTTTATGGAAAGACGCTTTTGCTGACACAATGCAACCCGAAAGCAAAATAGATTTTGCAGATATTGCAAACAAATATGAGCTGGCCGGAGGCAGCATTATGAATGTAATACGTTATGCTTACCTGGCGGCTTTAAAAAGCGGAAATAAACCTATCGCAGAAAAAGACATACTGGACGGAATAAGAAGAGAATTGAAACAGGCTTAGCTATCCTTTTTCACCAACTTGAGACTGAAATATTATTGATAAAACTGTAAAACTCCCAACGAAATCAATAAATAAAGTGTCTTAATAATAAATACCCAAAACGATCTATGAAAAACCTGCTGCTATTATTCCTGCTCTTTTGCCATTCCCAGGTGTTTGCACAAAACGGCTTTTTTGTGCAGCCAACATATGGTTCAGGGTTTACAAACACAACCGAGCTGGTACTCAGAAATCTGAATTATGAAAACGTCCCTGAACTTACTAATAAAATACAGCTATTATTTGGCTATACATTCAAAAACATCATTTTCAAAACAGGTGTATCCAGTTTTAAAACAGGAAGCGTTTATGAAGACAATAATGCCGACCCGCCAGGTGTTGCTATGGTCCCGATTGCATGGTCAAAGATTTATTACAACTACATAGCATTACCCATATCGGTAGGTTACAATATAAAAGTAAATCAGCGTTTTTCAATAAGCCCATATCTGGGCTACTCCTTAGGCTTTGCGACAAGTATGCAACGCGTTATTTATAGCTTATCCGATTCGAAAATCTTCAAAACATACACAAACCCTGCATCTGGCACCAATTCATTTACATCCATGCAATTTGAAATTGCCTACCGGCTTAATTCAAAATTGCAACTAACAGCTACACCTGAGGCACAATTTATGGTACCACACCAGTTCGATCTTAATTACTTTCATACCTCGACTAATGCCCGTTATTTCGAATCTTATACTTATACCTTGAATATCGGCATAAAATATCTTTTTTCACACCAGCATAAAGAGGTAAAGCCTGTTAATGAACAGAACGGGTCGAATACCTTACCTATTAAAAAGACTTTTTAGGGAAGCCCAACATACCGCGTATCTTCATTTTTATATTAATAATATACATAATTTGTATATTAGTTAAATACTGCTACTTTTATAAAAAAACCTCCTGTTATGATTAAAAACCTCTTAGCCTCTATTTGCTTGTTTGGCATATTGTTAAGTCTTGCTTCCTGCTCAAAATCAAGCAGCACAACTAATCCAAATCCCAACCCAAATCCCAGCCCTACTACAACATACTATCACATCATCAACTGGTCAGACAGCAATCTGACTATTAAAATATATGCCAACGCTACCGATTATCTCAACAGCACCAATCCTGTATACTCAAAAGTAGTGCCTCAGGGCGTCAACGATTCAACCACCCTGCTCACTGTTGGCAATACCTACTATATGGATTATTATAGCGCCGATTACAATTACAGCAACTGGGATTACAACCTGTATTCAGGCAGCCAGGGCGTTTCATCGGTTACCTTTGTGCCTTCCACATGGTTTGTGATTGGGTGTTATTAATAAACAAAGCGCGCAGTCCGCCTATTGTTGTGTTATCTATAAGGTGGCCTGTAGAACCCAAAACAGTGGAAGGCACAAAGGTAACCGATGAAACGCCCTGGCTGCCTGAATACAGGTTGTAATCCCAGTTG
>CAIYVS010000716.1 GCA_903929655.1 uncultured Bacteroidota bacterium
TATCCTCCTTCGCTATCTCCTTCACTTTAGTTTCGGCGATTGATAAAAGAAAGCTAGGGCGGACGATGTATGTCAAAGAACTTATGAATTTAAATTTAATATTTATTCAAATTCACATCAAATATACTATCGCGAAAGGGGCGAATCCAAATATTTCTTTGGAAGTGGCTGTGGGAGCGGGTATTAAAATGTTAATAGGCTGAAAGGCAAGCAGGGCAAGTATTTTGCGGTTAGAGTGCCTTGAGTGCCGTTTGCAAAACGCCTTTATATCTGTGTATTCCAGATACCTTTCAGAATCTGGAACAACAGGGTTGGCTACCCAAGGACGGAATTGGTTCCGACAGCTATCGGAATGCCGCCGAACAATAATAATTTTTAGTGTTTGAAGATTACAAACAACAGGGGTAGCTATACTATGGTTGTCGGTATCGCTTTAACACAAAGCTGCCCTACATACCGACAACGGCGAAAAAATTACGACAATTTGAAATGCACCCACTTCAATTGTTATTGGTACTGGCTCACAATTCCCTTCAGTTAATTCAATTTCAGTAAGGCCTCAATGGATAGGATGAATAGTATTTGAAAAAATGGCATGGAAATTGTTTAATTTAAAATTGATATGTCCAAACACCTATTACTCATTATTCTTGTTTTGGCCGGATTAAATTGCAGCTCTTACGGGGCGTTTCCAATTTATAAAAATGAAGCAATATCCAATTCCAGGCAAGATCATATTGAGAAGCATTTTTATAAGCTGATCAGCAGGCTTCAACAAAAAGCTGATGGTCCAAGAACAAAAAGATATAAACGTTACAGAAGTAGTGCAGGTAATGAAAGCTTTTTGCGCAATCCTGACAACCGAAAATATTGGGGTTATACAGGTGCAGTTTTAGTCGTACTTGGCCTTTTATTACAAGCAAGTGTTGTAGGACCTTATTTACTCCTTCCCGGATTTTTTTGTTTAAGTATGTGGTTTATGAAAACCCGCCCAAACTATGACGAAAAAAGAGCTCGGGAGCGTGTCAATAACCATGAATATGCAGGTATAGCCTCATTCGTATATGTAATGGCTGCTTTACTATTAACGGCTTTGGGTATTTGGGTGAGTATTGCTACTGGTAGTCTATTAGGTTTTGTAATCTTAATTGCGGTGCCGGGATGCGCTTTAATGTCGTTAATAAGCGGGGTATATGCGCTTGTTGACGGTTCGCCATACAAGGGATTAGCTATTGCCGGCTTATCTATACTTGCTATAGCTACATTGATCGCATTTATGTTGCATCCATTTTAAATGATCCAGGCATCATAATTTGAGGCCGAAGTGGAGATACAACTGATACAAAAAATGTGGTGTCTCAACGATGAACACAGAATTCGCCAATCTGAGATTAATTCGTTCATGAATATTTTTTCATTTGCCCCATTGAAATAGTTGGCTACCACGACGACTGAATCGGTTCCGACAGCTATCGGAATGCCGCCGAACAATAATAATTTTTAGTGTTTGAAGATTACAAACAACAGGGGGCCGGGACATGCGCCGAGCATTATTTAGATTGAA
>CAIYVS010000717.1 GCA_903929655.1 uncultured Bacteroidota bacterium
AATAGAAATGAAGTGGCATTGTTATTTTCAATTGCCTCTATAACACCATCATTTGTTCTTGCTACCTCTCTAAAATTAGTGGCAGTAATATCTATGCATTGATGATGAAAACTATTTACAATGCCTGACTTCTGCTGAAGAATAGCATATAACTTGCCGGTTATTTCAAAGGTAGCAATATGATTGGCTACTTTGTTTTTTTTATAGTATTGTGAAGCACACTGATTTCAATGTAATGCGAAATGTCAGTTATCAATGAAACTCCATTAGCTACATTCAATATTTATTATCTTCTGCAAATACCTGGAATGGGTATATATAATTGCATCGCAAGTTTTATGCTGGATATTTGAAGAGTACCTCTTCTTTTATCTAACTCGCCGCAAATACCCAACTCACCTTCTTTATTATATAAGGCAGGGTTTACGTCCTCACCCATTGTTACAAGCAAAGCATCGCATTCTTTTAGCTTCATATTTGCCTGTTGCAAAGGCACCGAATATAAATTGACAAAGGATATTTTTTGGGCTACAACCTTTAAGCCATGACGTGTCATACACATGTGTGTCAAATTTGGAAATAGCCATGGTAATAGTATCATTATCTCCTCTGGCAAAATAATGCATAGAGAAATAAAGAAACAAAATTTAATATTTTTTTTCATTCTAATAAAAGTAAACAATTTCATTTTATGATAATTTTAATGGAGCATGTTTTCACCATCTTAATGCTTGTTTTTATTGTTGGGATCTAACTAAATACACTGATATTCGGATTATGTCGCTCGTAAGAGGCAAATCAATTATCTTGCAGTGTTTTTAAAAAGATATTATGTATCGTACACATACATGTGGTGAATTACGTATTAGTAATGTGGGCACAGAAGTAAAGCTCGCAGGCTGGGTGCAGACACTTAGAAAGTTTGGCAGTATAACTTTCGTAGATTTAAGGGACCGTTATGGTATTACACAATTGTTATTTAATGAAAGCCTCAATAAGAGCCTTGATGCAACACCTGTTGGCAGGGAATATGTGATTCAGGTAGCAGGTAAAGTACTGGAACGCAGCAATAAAAATGCTAAACTGCCTACAGGAGATATAGAGATAGAGGTAACCGAGTTTGCGATCATGAATGTTTCCAATATCCCGCCCTTTACAATAGAAGATGATACAGACGGTGGAGATGAACTGAGGATGAAATACCGTTATCTTGATTTAAGGCGTAGTCCTTTGCGGCAAAATCTGGAATTACGTTATAAAGTGAACCGCTCTGTCCGGAATTATCTTGACGGGCAAGGTTTTTGGGATATAGAAACACCATTTCTTATAAAATCAACACCGGAAGGAGCACGCGATTTTGTGGTGCCTTCACGTATGAATGAAGGACAGTTCTACGCACTCCCGCAAAGCCCTCAAACATTTAAGCAACTGTTAATGATAAGTGGGTATGACCGTTATTACCAGCTTGTAAAATGTTTCAGAGATGAAGATCTCAGGGCAGACAGGCAGCCGGAGTTTACACAGGTAGATTGTGAAATGAGTTTTGTAGAGCAGGAAGATATCCTCAATATTTTTGAAGGGCTTTTTAAACACGTTTTCAAAGATGTGAAAGGCGTGGAGATAACAGAAGCATTCCCAAGAATAACGTGGGACGATGCAATGTGGCATTATGGAAACGATAAGCCTGACTTGAGGATTGATTTCAAAATTAAAAATGCAAAAGTTAAAAAAGAGGTTTTTTGCAATGTCTTAAATACAGTAGATTTCAAAGTATTTAATGATGCTGAGACGATCCTTGCAATAGCAGTACCCGGTGCAAGTGAATATACCCGTAAACAAACCGATGAACTCACGGAATGGGTAAAACGTCCCCAAATAGGCATGAGCGGTGTGGTGTATATCAAATGCAATACAGATGGAACTTATAAAAGCAGCGTAGACAAATTTTTTACAGAAGAAAAGTTGAAAGAATTTGCATCATTCTGTGGAGCGCAAATTGGCGATTTAATACTGATATTAGCAGGCGCAGAAGCACGTACACGCAAAGCCATGAGCGAACTGCGCCTGGAAATGGGACAACGTCTTGGCCTCAGGGACCATGCTATTTATATGCCTCTCTGGGTAATAGATTTTCCTTTGTTTGAGTATGATGAGGAGAATAATACATGGGCTGCAAGGCACCATCCGTTTACAGCGCCCAAACCTGAACATGTAGAACTGATGAACTGGCCTGACAGGTTTGGGGAAATTAAAGCCAACGCGTACGATATAGTACTGAATGGTACAGAAATTGGTGGAGGTTCTATTCGCATCTTTCAGCGAGACCTGCAGGAAAAAATGTTTGCTGCATTGGGTTTGAGCCGCGAAGAAGCTTATGAAAAATTTGGCTTCCTCTTAGGTGCGTTCGAATATGGAGCTCCGCCACATGGTGGCATTGCTTTTGGTTTCGACAGGCTTTGTGCTTTATTAGGCGGCCAGGAATCTATCAGAGATTTTATTGCATTCCCTAAAAACAATGCAGGACGCGATATGATGCTGGATGCACCATCAGCTATTGATGAAAAACAACTGAAGGAGCTGAAACTTAAGGTAAATATTTAGGAAAAAGTACCTTGTATTTATTGCGCAGAACTAAAAAAAGTTTTTTTAACTTCATGTAATATTTTCACGATCCTGCCCGGGCCTTTCATTTCAAACAATTTGATGACCCATATTGTCAGCATTAGCATATTACCGGGCTGGGCAATATCTGTAGCTAAAGCATTGATTGCTTTGTCGCGCTCACGTATGCATTTTTCATAGTCTGTACCATTTTTATTTGCAAGGTCGTTTGCAAATACCCACGCACCATCTCTCGCATTGCCAATGCTGAATTGTATAAATACTGAGTTTTTATTGTTATAATGAAAACCCAATAAAGACAGTAGGGGAGAAACCCTGTCGATCTCGCTGATAACTTCATAAGTAAGCGAGGCTATAATAGTATTGATCTTATTAAAATCGCTATGCAAAGATTCAACATTGCCCTTGGCGATTTCGGTAGCGGCTATTCCCAGGTCAAGATTAATATGCGCATTCATGCCCAGGAACAGATGTTGCAACACTAAATGAGACCTTTGACTAGTGGCTTTGAAAGTACTTAACCAGGATGCTGTGATTTCT
>CAIYVS010000718.1 GCA_903929655.1 uncultured Bacteroidota bacterium
AGGATTCCCTAAAAATTTAGCTTACACATTAAAACAACTTTCTAATTTTACCAAACAGACGGTGAAGGTAATGCCCGACCGTGTCAATCCAAATTTTGGAGAAGTTTCACGTTTTAAACTACCTCCATCGGCAATGATTGATTTTCGAACTATTAGTATTTTTGCTGATGTTTCTCTTTATGCTGGAACATTAGGAACTGGTTCAGGTTATTCTCTACATCTTCCTCGAAATACTGCTAGTTTAATTCAACAAATAACCATAACTGCTAATGGTGTTCAATTATGTAATATTCATGATTATAATCTTCTATTTAATACTCTTTATGATTTAGAAGGTGCTGATTATTCTCAAACTGCCAAACGATTTTTAGAAAATGCTGATCCATCTGTGTTTTACTATCAAGGTACTTCTGCTGCTGCTAATTCTCCAATTGGTGCTGTTAATGCTCAAGATGGAACAATTACAGCTAATTTCGAAAGTTCAAGACCAATAGTAATTAACAATTTTTTAGGGTTCCTGGGTTCGATTTCGACGCCCGTACTTGATCTCAATGATATTGGTGATGTTTATATTGAAATCAGATGGGCTTCACCTGTTGTTTGTTGGGGAACTACAAACACAACTGCTCCAACTTATACAGTACCAACTACCGGATGTAGTTTTAATAATTTAAGACTTACATGTGCCAAAATTAATTTCGAAAATTCAGAATATTATTCTTTAAAAGCTCAAAAACTATTAGAAGATGGTCTTTTAGTAGGATATTATGACTATTTTACAGCACGTGGAAGTTCTGTTGCTAAATCATCTGGTATTAATATGAATTTTAATGTTGCTACTAATTCACTCGACCAATGTATAGCAACATTTCAAAAATCTGACTATAATACTATAAAATCATTAGTTTTACATAATTCGGCAACTACAAATATGTCATTATTAACTACATTAACTAAATATGAGTATAAGTGCGTAGTAATTGATTTCGATAAAGAAAATGCAATATTACCTAAGAAGTATGCTAGGTTATTGACTCGTCTGTTTAAAGACCTTATAATAATATATGCTAACCACACAACGGCAAATAAAGAACTTAAAATAAACAAACCAGGTATATATGAAACGTCGACCAGTTGTAGGGAATTAAAACTACCTGATGATTTAAGTAAAAACACCTTACTATTTCCAAAATATAAAGCGGAGGAGCGTGGTTGCCAGATGTTTGCTGTTATTTATGCCAAATTATATAATGACGTAATAATGAGTAACTTTGGTGGATATTTAGTGACAATGCACGCGGCGCTCGATGAATATTGTGCGAGCAGAACCGATTTTAAACATCCCGAAATACAACTCGCAAAAAAGAACGGCATAGATATTGAAGCGATCGTCGGCGCATCTTTAATGGCTGCCGTATTTTTGCCGTTCGGGTTATCTCTGCATCCGGCGCTCGGCTTCTTATTATTTATCGTAAAGGTGATGTCCATAATATGCGTATTATCTGTTCTGCGGACGATATTCGCCAGAATGCGCATAGACCAGATGGTGAATTTTTGCTGGAAATATCTGGCGCCCTTAGCTTTTATACAGCTATTTATAGATCTTCTATTAAAAGGAATAGTC
>CAIYVS010000719.1 GCA_903929655.1 uncultured Bacteroidota bacterium
AATTTTGCAGCAGGACTAAAAAATCATTTATTAATCTGTCATGGAATGGTAGATTTAAATGTAAACTTTCAGGATGCGGTGCGATTGAGTCAGCGTTTAATTGAACTCGGAAAAGATAATTGGGAGCTTGCTGCATATCCAGTAGAAGATCATGGATTTGTAGAACCGAGTAGTTGGACAGATTAATACACGCGCATCTTAAAATTATTCGACACCTATCTTTTAGAAAAATAAAGCGACGATATTTATAATAAAAAAGACCTTCCAAATCGGAAGGTCTTTTTTATTTTTTGTAGAAAAAATTATCTATTCATACTAGCTAAGAACTCTTCATTGCTCTTAGTTCCGCGCATACGTTTTAATAATTCATTCATCGCTTCTTCGGTATTCATATCATTAATAAATAATCGAAGAATATTCATACGTTGTAAAACCTCTTTGTCTAATAACAAATCATCGCGACGAGTAGAAGAACCAGCTAAATCGATAGCAGGGAAAATACGCTTGTTAGCCAAACGACGATCCAGAAAGAGTTCCATATTACCAGTACCCTTGAATTCTTCGAAGATAACTTCATCCATTTTAGAACCTGTTTCTATTAATGCAGTTGCTAAAATAGTCAGAGATCCACCGTGCTCAATTTTACGGGCAGCACCAAAGAATTGTTTTGGTTTTTGCATCGCATTTGCTTCCACACCACCTGATAAAACTTTACCTGAAGAAGGAGCCACTGTATTGTGTGCACGAGCCAAGCGTGTAATAGAATCTAATAAGATCACCACATCATGACCGCACTCAACCAAACGTTTTGCTTTTTGAAGAGCGATGGCAGAAACCTTAACGTGTTTTTCTGCAGGCTCATCAAAAGTAGAGGCGATTACTTCTGCGCGAACGCTACGTTCCATATCAGTAACCTCTTCCGGACGTTCATCGATCAGCACCACCATCAAGTAAACCTCAGGGTGATTAGCTGCAATGGCATTTGCCACTTCTTTTAATAACATGGTCTTACCCACTTTTGGCTGGGCAACAATTAATCCACGCTGACCCTTACCGATCGGCGTAAATATGTCCATGATACGTGTGCTATAATTAGATGGCGTTGTATAAAGATTGAATTTTTCAAAAGGAAACAACGGTGTGAGATAATCGAAAGGTACACGGTCGCGTACTTCATCGGGTCTCTTACCATTGATCGTATCCACTTTTAAAAGAGCGAAATATTTTTCACCTTCTTTTGGAGGGCGAACGGCTCCGTGTACGGTATCACCAGTTTTTAAACCAAATAATTTGATCTGAGATGGAGAGACATATACATCATCCGGAGAAGACAAATAGTTATAATCAGAAGAACGCAGGAATCCATAACCATCAGGCATCATTTCCAAAACACCTTCACCCAGAATCACTCCTTCAAATTCAATATTGAAAGCAGGTTCTTTACGATGTTGCGGATAACGATGTTGCGGAGCGGGTTCAGCGCTAGTAGAACCAGTTTCGTTTTCTCCAACTTGCTGATCAGAACCAACAGCAGCTAAAATTGCTGCTGCATCGGCTGTCATATCTTTATCGGGTTGGGCTTCAACCGATTCAGTAATTGGTGGAATTTCAGTTCTAGGTTTACGAGGAAGTGGTCCCTTTTTTGCAACAGGGGCACGGCCATCGTTACGTTCGCGTGGTTCACGTACAGGTCTATCAGGACCAGTAGTTTTTGCTGAAGCAGTTTCTTCAACTGGTGTTTGAGCTGATGATGCAGGATCAGATGTTTCCATTACTTCAGCTTCTTCAGTGCCGTTAGCAGTTGAAGTCTTAATAGTAATTGGTTTTCTGGTGCGGGCACCTTTCTTTTTAGGTTCTTCTTTGGTGGCACTAGCTTGTACAGCCTGACCGTCCAAAATTTTGTAGATGAGTCCTTGTTTGTCCAGT
>CAIYVS010000720.1 GCA_903929655.1 uncultured Bacteroidota bacterium
TGCATCGCGTCAGCATGTGGATGATATACGCTTTCATACACATATAGACTATGTTAAGAAGGAACTGGAACAAACCAATGAATTCAAGTCCATATTACATGGAGCTGATTATTTTCCGAATGACTTTACAAAAAACATACAGAAAGAGCTCAAATTGCTCAATATCTCAGGTTCGGTATTGAGTGGTGAAGAACTGAAAGCCATACAACAACTGGCCCTGAACATTCGTGACATTTTATTGTGGTTTAAAAAGAATAATGAGTTATTTCCGCATCTCCGGGCGCTTGCCAGCCATATCACCTACGAAAAAGAGATAACAGTCCTCATTTCTTCAGTAATCGACGAAAGCGGGAATGTAAAGGATACCGCTTCCAGGGAACTGGCACAGATAAGGTCAGAGTTGGGTAGCAAACGAAACGAATTAAGAAAAAGGTTTGAAGGCATTTTAAGGAAACTGAATAAACAAGGCTACCTAGCCGATATTGCGGAGAGTTTTCTGAACGGAAGACGTACCGTTGCAGTATTGGCTGAATACAAACGCATAGTAAAAGGTATATTTCATGGAGAAAGCGATTCTCAGAAGACGGTGTTTATAGAGCCCGAAGAAACCATTGAACTCAATAATGAGATATCATCGCTTGAAAGAGCGGAAGGAAGGGAGATACACAGGATACTTGTGCAGACTACAGCCTCCTTGTCTAAATATTATGTGCAATTAGATGCCTATTATATTCTGTGTGGCGTTTACGATCTCATCAGGGCAAAAGCCTTGCTGGCAATAGATATGAACGCTGTAATGCCAATATTAAGTCCGCATCCCGGCATAGAGCTTATAAAAGCCTGTCATCCCTTATTGTACCTGTACAATAAACAACATAATAAACTTACTGTTCCATTAAACTTAAAACTTGACAAACAGCAAAGGATACTAATAATAAGCGGACCCAATGCGGGAGGCAAAACCGTATCGATGAAAACCGTTGGTCTGCTGCAAATGATGATACAGGCTGGCTTATTGGTGCCTGTGGATGAACGCTCGGAGTTTGGCATCTTTAAACAATTGATGATCCAGATAGGGGATACTCAATCTATCGAAGACGACCTGAGTACTTATAGCGCCCACCTAAGGGATATGAAATATTTTATGGATTTTGCCAATGGTAAAACCCTGTTCTTTATTGATGAATTGGGTTCCGGCTCGGATCCTAACCTGGGTGGCGCGTTCGCAGAGGCTATAGTGGAGGAACTGGCTAAGAAAAATGCTTATGGTATCATAACAACCCACTATCTCAATCTGAAAGTAATGGCCGGTAAAGTAAGAGGTATAGTGAACGGGGCTATGGCTTTTGATGAACAAAGGCTCGAACCACTTTATCAACTGAATATTGGCAAACCCGGTAGCTCCTATACTTTTGCAATCGCGCAACGCAGCGGTCTTGCTCCACATATTATTGCACGGGCTAAAGAGCTAACACAGAGAGAGCATTTCAGCCTGGATAAGATGCTGCACCAGACAGAACAGCAATCAGTAAGACTGTCAGAGAAAGAAAAAGAAATGAACAGCTTGCTGAAAGAGAATGCAGTACTAAAAAAGAATCTTGAAGAACTTACCGACAAAGAAAAACTGAAACAACATTTTGAAACGCTGCGTCTGCAGAACCAGATAAAAAAAGAAGAACTGGACTACCTGCGCGACATGGAACGCAAGTTTAAACAGATCATCCACGACTGGAAAAAATCTGCTAATAAACAGGAAGTAATAGAATCTGCCGAACAGGTGCTTTTTAAGAAAAAGCAAATAAGCGCCAATGCAGCAATGGCCAAGAAGACGGATAAGAATTACGATGTACTGGCCACAACTCCCAAGGTTGGCGACCTGGTAAGAAATAAAACCAATCACCAGGTAGGCAGCCTAACCGAGATACGTGACAAAAGAGCCATTGTAAAGATTGGTAACCTGCCTTTTAATGTGGAGATAGATGACTTGGTAGTGGTTAAGAAAAAGGAGAAGAGATAAACCATTATGTTTAAATATAGACTATTAATATAACCA
>CAIYVS010000721.1 GCA_903929655.1 uncultured Bacteroidota bacterium
AATAATACAAAATACTATATTGATTGGTTGAATACATCAAAATTAAGTTCAAGCAATGGCGAAAAGTATATTTCAATCCCGTATAAAAATCTCATCAGTCTACCCAATTCAGAAATTGTTTTATCAAGACAACTATTGATCAAAATGGATAACAATAATAAACCCATTTCTGCCAGTATTATTGAAACTTTTTCAGATGAAGCATATCTGTAGTCGGTAATTAACAGTGCTCAGTAATTGGCAAATAAGCGTGCACAGTAATTCGGTAAATAAGCGTACACGATTTTGGTTTTTAAAGGATGCATGATAAAAAATAAAAGTAAAGTGTTTTAAGCAGTTTTTCCGAAGATTGTTTGCCTGTTTTTTAAACGGAAGCTTTCCCCGGTTAATTTGATTATTTCACAGTGATACAGCAACCTGTCTAAAATAGCAGTAGTGATCACTTCATCTCCAATTGTTTCAACCCATTCTTTCGGTGATTTATTAGTGGTAATGACAAAAGATACTTTTTCATGTAAGGCATTGATAAAATGAAAAAAACTGTTGGCTTCATTTCTTGCCATATTTATCGTCATGATATCATCGATTACCAGTAAGTGTGCCTGTGATAGTCTTTTAAAATCAACCATAGCCGCTTTTGAGATCTCTTTGGTCTTCAGCATAATCATGATTTGCTCCATGGGTCTAAAATAAGCCTTATATCCAGCTTCAATAGCGTGATGGCATAAACCTGCAGCAAGGAATGATTTTCCGATTCCATTAGGCCCCATTATGATTAGATTAAATTTTTGATCCAGCCAGGTTAGCTCTTTTAATTGTTCCAATCTTGAAGAGGGTATACCTTCTACCAGGGAACAGTCATACCTTTTCAGGTCATAGGTTCCAGGCAATCTTGCGGTCTTCATTTTGCGTTCCTGATCTTTCTGATTGCGGTACTTGATTTCAACACCCAACAGGTTTTCAGCGAACTCCAGATAACTGATTCCTGTTATTGATGCCTGATCTGCCATTTGTTCGACCTGTTGGCCTATGGCTGATAATTTTAGTTGTTTGCAATGGCTGCTGATTTTAATTTTTGATTTCATGTATTGTTTTTTTTGCTGATGAAAAAAGAGATAAACTGGTGAAGTATGCTTTTACAATTGGAGAAGATGACCGTTACTTTTATTTTGGTCATCTTCTCTTTTGTAAATGATCTGTCTGCAAATCCTTGTCATATTGACCACCATTCTTGCATGTGGACCCACCTCGCTTGCAGGCAATAAGTTAAAACGCTTTTATCTGTTGAAGGCTTTTTCATAAGCATCCAGGTCACTTTTATCCGGACGTGTTTCAGCCTTTTTGGTACAGTTAGGATCAAGCAGTATTACTTTTCCTATAGGGGCGCTAACAAATCTGTCTTCTTCTTCATGCATTGTTAGCAGTTCTGAGAAAATCACTGCACCCAGGTAACGTCCTTGTATACATTTCTCAAGCACTTTATTCACCAGATCCCTGTTCCTTCCCTGTATAGCATCCCTGATTGCTTGCACCTGATCACGCAGATAACGCCCCTTCACTTCCCGTATTAATTCAAAGTATTGAGTAGCTAAAGCAGGATTAATAAATAGTGCTGCGATGTCGACCATTAAATCTTTTAATTTTTTTGACTTGTCACGTTTATGATCTGTATTAATGACCACATTGCCTTTGCTTTGGGCAAGCATGTGTTTACACAGGAACTGTTCCTGCTGGTCATGGATATGCAATTCATCTCCCTTTAGCCATATCATGACCATCACATCTTTTTTAAATGTTCCCTGCGGAACAGAATAGAAGTTTCCCTGGAAGCTGATGGTATTATCCAATCTTACATACCGGTAAATAAAATCGGGTAGCAAACTCACTGGTGCCCATGATTTTAAATGTTCTTTTTCTATGTTCCACTCTTGTAAGGGTATCTTTCTTATTGTTGAATGCGGCATTCCGTTGCCTGTTCTTTCCAGCCAGCCCAATGCCTGAGTCTGCAGCAGGTCTATGTCATAATAGGCTCTTCCATACAAGAAGTTGTTCTTGATAAATTTCACTACATTTTCCACCTTCCCTTTACTTTCAGGATCGGCTTTGCGACAGAAATAAAGGCGAATATCCCGTTCAAATATATAGTCCTTAAATACCTGTGTAAGTAATAGCTCTCCAAGATTCTCATCTGTCAAAAATAATCTGTCCTGATCATACACCACTTCCCTGGGCATGCCTGAAAAGAACTTAAAAGCTTCTTCATGTGCATCAACTGCAGTACGGGATGTAAATGGAATAGAAGAGAAACGTACGAATTTCATTCTTGATCTGGAAAGCATCATTACAAAAAAGTGGACCTTCTTGCGCCTTTCATCTGCATTACGCAGGATGTACTGGCCAAAGTCAGCTTGAGCTTGCATACCATAAGGCAACTCTTCTACTACAAAATAGTCCCTGCAGGTTTCTTCCAGTGGAATATTATATTGCTGTCGGATAGACATAACAAAATTGTACACTGTCTTGGGTGCAATGACAGGAAAGTCTTTATGGTGTTCCTTTAACCAGTCATGCACTTGTGCTGCGCTTGCTGCCGGATGGGCAGTTAGCCTGTCTTTGACAAAGGACTCATAATTACTTAGTACTTTAATCCTGATGCCTTTCTTTACAAGGGATGCTTCATATTCAGCTTCACTCATGGCTGAATATTTTACAACTGTTCTGCGGTTCATTCCCAAATAGGCTGCAATCGCTGAATAACTTAGGCCATTAACCAGTTTCAATCTTTTAATCTCATGATACATAATCCATCCTCCTATTGTTTTTTTATCCATGCTTTAGCCGGTTTTGTGGCCTTCCAAAGCTGAATCATTTACCAATGGATCATGCATCCTTATTTACCGAAACTGTGTATTGCTATTTACCGAAGTTGTGTATTCTTATTTACCATTGTTGTGCACTGCTATTTACCGATTACTGTGCATTGTTATTTACCGATTAGAA
>CAIYVS010000722.1 GCA_903929655.1 uncultured Bacteroidota bacterium
AACTCATCTACCAAACAGGAGGTTTATTCAACTAGATATTTGAAATGGCAATCACATACAAGAGAGGATCTATTCCCAACACTTAATTTTACGAAATGCAACAATAAACGGGTTTCATTTTGGGTTCCAAAACTTGGGAATGAAATTGAAACAAGCATTTTAAGCAAAGTTCTTTCTTCGAGTACTAGCATATCATATTTGCTCTCTAATAACTCCTCTAATAGGGTTTATTATAGATCCACTGGGGGGTTGTATTGGAAAATTTTTACGAATTTTCCACCTAAGTTCTTTGTAAAAGGAATAGAAGGCAACTCTAGCAGAGAAACCTCCTTTTCTGTAAAAGATAAAACACATGATGTAATATGCATAGCATTACTCAGCAGTAATCTATTTTGGTGGTGGTACACTATTACATCTAATCTTAGAGACTTAAATCCAAGCGATATTCAAGGATTCAAATTCCCAGTTGAAGTTCTAAGTGATGGGGACTTTATTAAAATTGGAAACAAATACCTTAAGGATCTTGATAGGAATTCGATAATGCTAACGAGAATACAAAAACAAACTGGCGAAACTCAAACGCAATCATTTAAAATATCATTGTCAAAATCAATTATTGATGAAATAGACATAGTTCTATCAAAGTATTATGGATTTACAGAAGAGGAACTCGACTTTATTATTAACTATGATATTAAGTACCGCATGGGTAAGGAACTTGATAATGAAGAATAGAAATAAACTATGGAACTAAGTAAAGCGATAACCGAGATTGCTACTTTCAAAGGAGAGAATTTGAAAGTAAAATTGAATTTGATAAAACAACAATTGATTGGAAAAGGAAAAGCGGAGATTATTCCACAACCTAATTTGTTTGAAGCTGCATTGGAGCTAAAAAAACAGAGCGCACAAATAGATGAAATTGTTCACGCTGCAGGGATAATAAAAAGCCTGCAAACTATTTTAGATGATGATGAAGTCATAGAAGATTTGTCCTTAGCCTCAGGGGCAGAGGGCGAAGGGTTTGACGTAGTAACTAACAAACGAATTGCTGAATTTAAATTTGCACGTTGGCAGGAAGAAGCCGCAGCAAATGGCATGAGAAAAAGACAGGTATTTGCCGATTTTGTAAACCTTTTGCTTTACAGTTCTTCTAAAAAGAAACAATTATTTGTTTATAATGCCGATAAAATAAAAACATTTTTACAAAGCAAAAGAGCTACATGGCAAAATGTACTTTCAAAAAGTGGCGGTTTAGATAAAAAATTAGATTGCATTTGTCGGGAAATAAAATTTCCGCAACTTGTTTAAATGACATTTACTCTTTAGGCAATATTGAAATTATTGATTTGGACAAAGTGATTTTGTGATAAAGGACGCTATCGGCAATACTGATTTTCTAAACTTACATAAAACGGCATTTCTTTGCAGTCGTAAAATATCTGCAAGTGCCGTTCTGAAATGTTATGATTGGGCAATTTCAAAAAGGGATGCTGGAGAATGTGTAATAAGCGGTTTTCATAGCAAGCTAGAACAAGATGTTTTACATTATTTGCTTAAAGGGAAGCAACCAATAATAGTAGCATTGGCAAGAGGGCGTAAAGAAAACATAGAACCTGAATTGCAAAAACCGTTGGATGATGGCAGGTTATTAATTGTTACTCCATTTACAACTGAGGTTAAAAGAATAACGCAAGACACAGCAAACATAAGAAACAGATTTATGATGAGCTTAGCTGATGAAATCGTATTAGGTCATGTTAATCCCGAAGGAGAGCTTCATAAATTAGTAAAGGAATTTCAGGTACTAAAAAAGGTATCATTACTACAATGAAAAAAGAAAATGGGTTTGATAGTCTTACTGGCGACCAAGTTGAAGAGCTAATAGTTACTTATCAAAAGAAGATAAGTAATATTCACAGGTATGCTTCATTTGATTATTGCTATAATTATTTTCAGTTCTTTCGCAAAAACAATGCTATTTCACAAATTGGAACCAAAGAGAATTTAGAATTGAGTGTGCTTCAATTATCATATTATTTGGCTAGTTGGGGTATGTTTCGTGGGTCAACTGCCCTATTACGCCATAGCTCTCATGCACTTATCCCAGTTGTGAAATTTATTGCTGGTACGTCTGAAAAATATTGGGACATTGATATTGACAATTATGATTCCGGAGTAAATGATCTAGGTTATCTCTATCGTGAAATAGGAAGGTCAATTGATATTCGATTAATAAAAGAAGGTAAAGGCAAAGTACAAGAAGCAACCACTGTACTTGTGACAAAAATCTTATTAGGTGTATTTGGCAATACCCCGGCTATGGATGAGTTCTTTATGAAGGGTATCGGCAAGTCGAATTTCGCAAACTCAAATTATCTTGAATCCTTTGATAAAGTAATAGTTATCTGGAATGACATTTCGGGGTTTTATAAAAAACACAAACAGATATTTGATAACAAAACTATTCCTTCACTCCAGTTTGACGGAAAGAGTTCAACGATAATTTACCCTAAGGCAAAATTGATTGACATGCTGTTTTTTGAAAGAGGGAATGTTATTATTAGGGAGGAGAAAAGAACTAAAGAGGAGAAACAGAAAATAGTTTCAATAGGCTGATAATTCAAGTGAATTTGTTCCGAGCCATACTCCAACCCTCCCTTATCTCAAAAACAACTTCATGTTACATAACGTGAAGTTGCTTTTAAGAGCCTTCCGGTGACCGCTTCTTAAGGGGTGCGCCATTCTTTACTTGGTAATTTCATTTTTCTATTTATAAACAACGTTCAAAGCTCCCAAAAGATGAATATTCCTGAACAAGAGAGGCTTACTGAATATGCTAAATAGCCATATCAGTCCTTTGGTTAATTAAGACCTACATTCACCGAATGAAAAAGAAAAGAGTTTTAGAAGTGTTTATTGTTGAAACTAAAGCTGGGTTAATGTTTAGCCATAAAGACATTAGCGGAAGGACTACTTTATATGATTCCTATAAGCTGACAACTATCACTGAATTAGGCGGCATTGACGTAAAGCAGCCTGATATATTGAAGCTAAAGAAACCAGTAACTACCTCGAAATCTAAAAACGAAATTGGATTCTGTGAAATATCGTTAGGTCATTACAGAACTTATATTAAGAAAAATGTAGCTTTCCCCGATATTATATCTCAACAAAGAAGGGAAATTCCTGGCAACAACGGAACGACTACATACATAAGTGTATTAAAATCTACACCCGAAAACAAGGCTGCGGCTACCAAAATCATTAAGCAAGCCATATTGGACAATAAGCTATCAAAAGTTACTTGGCTCAATTAGTATAAAGTAAGATTCAGTAGTTTACTCTACGAGCGGCATCTTGAATGTTCAAAAAAAGCGTGTTTGGGCGATTCCTTGCCTGTTTTGGGCGCACTTGGGTTAAAAGTGAAGCACTTGTATGGAAACTGGGGACGTTAGCTTAAATCAGAGCCTAGTATAGCATTGAGTTTTCTTTCTCTCATAATTGCTATATACCTGTTTTTCATTATTCGAGATAATGTACTGATCATTTCAGCAATAACTTTTGCTGTTGAATCAAAATTTCCCGGCATAAGCGCAAAATAGTGAGGTAAGTTGTTATGCTTAATCACTATCCTGTTTGTTGAGAGATTTATGAATCCGTCAAAGAACATTGCGTTAGTATCGCCCAAATCTTCATAATAGAGGATAGTGTATAGCGGGCTATCAACTTCCTGCCATACCCTGCTTCTCATCTTTTCAAAGGCTATTCCGAAAAGTGGTTCAATAGCGTTCTTTATTTCGGTAATTCTAAATTTTTTCATCGTCGGTTAGTTATTTTTATGGAGTATGGCATCAAAGTATAAAGCCTCTAATTTTCGCTTTTCGCTCAGGTACAATTGTTGTGTCGTAAACATTTTTCATCTTGAATTTTATCAGCCGTAGTATGTAGTAATCTAAATACTTTGCTTGTTCCATATCAAAGGTCCCGAACCTCATATTATACCTCAATTTTTCATTCATACTTATCAATGTATCTACTAGATCTTTGGTCGGTTTTACTTCGATTGAAAGTACATACGCTTCCTTTACCTGATACCCATAGTGCCTAAAATTTTGTTTCAAAAATGTCTTATTCATAAAAATTATATGGCTGCGAACCGGAATGTTTTTTTTTATTTTTTAAAAGTTACTTCTAAACCTATTTTCCTATACGCTGATTTTAAATAATCAACTACATCATTATAATTTTCTTCAAACATTAATACTTGGTCGTGCCTTAGCAGCTTTGGAAAATCTAATCTACCGGCACCTTCAACAATTATATTAGCTTCCATTTCTTGCAATAGATGTGCTAATGATTTTACTGCTTTAATAGCGTTTATCTGCTCAACCAGACCCGGATAAAGACAATCTAACACTTTGTACAGCTTACCACCTTGCAAGGGCTTGTTTGTAAAGAACAGATACTTATACAATAGTTGTTTTGTTTCAACTTTGTCAATGTCCAACTTATTCATTATCTGCTGATAGAAAATACCATTGCCACAATCTGCCTTATATTGCTCATTTGAAATTAAAGAAGCCAATAGCAACGGTTGACTATTTGAAATGTCAATTGACCTCAAATGTCTTTTGTTCAATAATAAATAAGGGATAGCAGTTGAACTTAGATTGATTAGCGAAGTATAAAACCTGCCCTCAGGAGTAACCTTAAACCACAGGTTACCCATGTTATGTTTAATTACGGAATTGGTATATCTCATTATTCTTTCAGTATCTAAAATTCTATTCTCAATTACACTTACTTCAACTTCTTTGCCTTTGATTGTTATTTTCTTTGTTACAGGTTTCCTATCTAGTACAACGCCTGAATTTTCTTTCAACCAGTTTAGATAAGAAACTAATTCAACTTTGGTTCTGTAACAATCTTTAATCAATTCCGCATATTGGGGGTACAACTTCAACCAGTAACTTTTATTCCTGGTATTCTTTGTAAGTAATTTCAAATCGATTTCTATCGGCGTTAAATCATTGTTCTTTATCAAAACCTTGTTGATCCTGTAAGACTTGGTATGATACTTGCCGCTTTTACCTTGACTTTTTTTATTAAACCTGTATTTATCGTTCACCTCAATTAATCTGGCATTCTTTAGAAGTTCTAAAAACTTAGAATAGTAATAAACTATCTTGTCATGCTTCATTGTAAATTCCTTTACATCAAAATCGAACTTTGAAATGTGGGTATAGTATTTCAGGTTTAGGCAACTATCATCGGTGACTTGCTTATCATAGATTATATACCATAGATTAATGCAGGCTTTAAAAACTTTCTGCTTAACTGTTTCCGATGCACGGTTAAAGTCTATATCTAAATTTATTTCGGCTGTAAGTGCGGTAATTATACACGGGGGGATATTAATTTTCATTCATACTGGTTTCTTTATTGTTGGTTTTATTAAAGAGCGGGGGACTGTTGCAGCAATCCCCCATTTTCAAAACCAGTAAAAATCTCTTTGTTTATTCTTGCTTAATTATTTATTATAGTCTGAATATGTTTTTTTGTTTTTACTTGTATGAATAATTCTTGCTTGTTCTGGTAACAAGCGGTGGTGAATTCAGGCATACAAGAAAATGCAAAAGAATATCTGTAAAGCAGGAATAGAATAGTTAAGATTATAATAGTCAATAAATATATAAATTAATATTGCCCGCCCTTCCCGTGCAGGTGTTTAACCATGTAAAATACAGGCTGATTTTTTAAGAGGAGAGCACTGCATTAGCAGGCTCGTTTTATTCAGCATACAGGATTATCATTTTCATTTACAACGCAATGGGGCTATCACAGAATCAACCAAATCGTTTTTTAATATGCTGTGGATAGTTTAAAAATGAAAAGCCCTGTATAAAATATATAGGGACTAATAATGGTACATTCTCTGACTTCGTGTCAAATAACATGAAGTACAAATCTCCGGTACATTAATTAATTTTCTCCTTCATGATCTTTAACTCACAGAGCTTCAAGTTGAATTCCTATTTGACGTAAGCGACCATAATTTTGAGGTCGCAAATTTTAATTTGCATCTGTAATCTTCTCTTTTGGTTTGAATCCTGTTCGGTAGTCAATCTTTTTTTCAATGAGTTCATTTGCTGTCTTAGACAGTTTATTTTAGCATAGTCAATAGGAGTTGATTTAATTGCATGTGCGGCTTCATTCAAGCCTTCCGTTATAAATTCTTTGAAGTCTTTTCTCAGGTAAATCATGTTTGTGGTTTTGTTTTTTGTCCGAAGCGGATTAAGGTATATATTAAAATATTGCTCTGATTTTTATATTTTCCCAACAAGGAAACCAATAGATTAGATTTGCGGTCGAAAAAAGATAAGCTCAACAGCGGATATACCATGATAACAACCAGCACTGATATAGCAAATGAGATTTTAAGTTATAAGATGGCAAAAAATCGCGTAACCCATGTAATAGATAGATATGCAATTACTAGTCCTGAAAGCAATGAAGTCTTTTACTTTGAATTATTGAAGGCATTAAACAATAATAAAGGATACGATGATTGTTTAAACAAAAGGCGACCTGATGCCATTATAAAATCAAGTATAAATGGCGTGTTATTATATGTGAACCCAGTTGCAACAAGTTATCAACCACTTATTATTATTGGCAAAGAAGGCAGCAACGTGGAGGAAATGATTTCAAGACTTACAGAGGAAGCGAAAAGAGTACATGAACCCCCATATAGCACATGCTTCACTAATAAGCCTCATGAAATGATTGAAGGGGCTGAGATTTTTGTATCTATTAATTATTTAAGCAATGAACTCGATAAACGGATATTTAATTTAAAGACGGCGGTAGGTAATACTGTGGAGAAAAACGATATTGTGGCGGTGATTGAAGACTTTAGTCTTTTTCACATAGCCGAATGGTTGAAGCAAATCTTAGCTATTGCAACCAAACATTGTAATAGTAAAATAATAGAGTTTGAGAAACAACCTGATAAAACCACGCAAGTCAACAATAAGATAATAAGTGAAACTCAGATTAATGAAGTAAAAGAGTTAGAGACGCAGCCCCCAGTTAGTATTACTCAAAATAAGAATAAGCCCAAAAGTAAAAAGCAAGAAACTAAATTGAAAACCATATGGGAAATATGGGATAAAAAGCAAGAGGTAGCGTATAAAAAGGCAATTGCTTTTTTATTGGAAACTCATACGATTGACGAAAGGTCATTATCATATGTCACAGAGAAAGAAGGTGAGTATATCTGGCATAAGTTAGTGTCACAAAAATATCTGGCTGGGTTTATTTTTGTATGTATGGAAAGAGGCTTTATTGAGAATATATACTCAGCACCTGAGTTAGTGAGTATTTGCATCAAAACTTTCACAAACGACACTTTAGATAAAAATAACTTCACAAATATTCCAACGACTGATTTGATAAAAGATAAGCACAAAGAACCTTTTTTGAATTTATTCTCAAAGAGAAAATAACTCCCCACTAATCCCACCAATTCCACTATTTATTTTTTAATGGTGGAGCTGGTGGAGTTGGCTTTCCCACCTTCCAGAATAGGCGTGTCTTTGCATTCTAAACAACAAGGAATATGCAAATCAAACTGGAAGGTACCTACAAGGATCCCAAGCAACTTACTCCGAACAAACTTAACCAACAGGTTTACGGTACTGCTAAAAATGAAGCATTTGAGGAACTGCTTAAGAATGTAAAGGTAAACGGCATACTACAAGCCTTAGTAATAACCGAAGCCGGCATGGTTCGCTCAGGAAATTTGCGGTTAGAAGTCGCTCTAGCTTTAGGCATGAAGTTGGTTCCATGTATTATAGAAAAAGACACAGATGAACTATATAAAGTTCAACTTGTGAAAAATAAAGAACAAATTATTGATGACTTCAAAACGATGTCTCATAATCTGAGAAGGGCTGAAACTCCTTATTCTATCTTATGTAAAATTCAAAAATCAGAAGAATATTTTGGGATAGTCCAAGGTGGAAGAAGTGACAAAAATCCTGATATAAAAAAAGGAGTTGAAGAACGGCGAAAGTTAGCTTCCGGTTCTAAACAGCATAAGTTAAAAACCATTCAAAGTAATTTAGAAACAATATTCCCAGGTGAAGTAGTCAAGCAACAAGAATACTGGGGGAAAGTCGGTGAAAAGCTATCGGTAAACGGCGCTTTTAAGGAAACTAAAATATTAGCTGTAAAAAGCACGGAAGTTGATACCAAAGAACCTTTTAATTACCTAACCAACCAAATAAAGATATACAATCAATCTTGTCTAGATCTGTCTATTATACCGGACAAATCGGTTAAAGCTATCGTTAGCTCTCCTCCATACTATAAAAAAAGAACGCACGGGCATGATAATGAACTAGGTCAAGAAGCTACAGTGGATTTATATGTTCAAAATTTAGTGGCTGTCTTCAAAAATTGCATCGCAAAATTAAAAGATGAAGGCTCAATCTGGGTAAACCTAGGTGACAGTGTTATAAATGGTCAATATGCCATGGCACCGGAAAAGTTTATGATAAAAATGGTTGAGGCAGGCTTTATAATAAATGATATGATTCATTGGGTGAAAGATGTTGCTCAATATTGCGATGGCAGAAGGAGTACCCGAAATTTTGAATATCTGTTTCAATTTACCCTAAATAAAAATTACTACCATGATCAAACATGGCTCAATACAACCGAAGGGTTTGAAGATAATATTTTTGGAGAGGGTACCCGCATCAAACTATCTTCTTTTCTGAGATTAAAAGATGGCATTGTCAAGACCGGTGCATCAAATACCATGTTACTGAGAGAGGCATGTAAAAATGAGAGTTTTCATCTAGACCATTCTTCAACATTTCCGCCAGAGGTTCCATTCTTATGTATAAAAAACTCTTGCATATACGGAGACACGGTTGTTGATCTATTCAACGGGTGCGGCAACACAGCAAAAGCAGTTTTAGCGACCAATATGAACATCAAGTACATCGGTTATGAGCTAAACCCGATTTATGTGAAAGCCTCCAAAATAAATATTGAGCTTAATATAAGCAATGAAGTAAGCAACAATGAAGCTGCTTAAATATTCCTGCCTCCTACTTCTAAATCAATATAACTACCACAATTCACAACTTTTAAATACTACTGCTATGTCACAACTTATCGGAATTGAACGGGACCTACTTATAGAAATGATAAAGAATGCCGTAAAAGCAGGGATCACAGAATTTTCTCCTTATCCTAGCCCCTCGGTAAATAATAAAAAACTTTTAACCAGAAATGAGGTTGCTGAAATTCTCAAAGTGTCTCCCAATACGGTTTCTAAATACATAAGACAAGGGAAGTTACATGCTACTTTATTAAATGGCATTTATCGGATTTCAGAAAGTGAACTAGCAAAAGTTTCAAACAAAAAACACTAAGATTATGAACGTATCATTCCTACTACTCCTACCCAAAAAGAAATTTGGTAAAACAGCAATATACTCTACCGCCACCTATCGGGGACAGAGAGCTATAATATTCCCCGGTGAAAGTATTGATGTTGCAAATTGGATAAATAAAGATAAGATAAACAAGCCCAGACCTATCGCTGATAATAATGCCTTAAAAGGTCGGTTGGTTCGTGTTGAGCAAATTATCAGAGATACCCATGATAATTTACAGAAAACAACTCAAGGAATTGTGCCATCTAAAGTTCTTGAAAAAGCAGTACGTGATATATTGTTTCCACCAGTAGTTGAGAATGATAAAAACAAAGTCTTGATTGCAAGCTTTTTTCAAACGCTTATTGATGATAGTGCTTCTGGTGAGCGCAAAACTAAAGATGATTTGGATCTGAATCCAAACAGTATCAAGCCTTACAAATCAGCCTTGAATCATTTCAAAACATTCCAAGAAATTCACAATAAGCAATATTACTTGACTGACATCAATCAAAAGCTTATCAATGAATTCGCCAAGTTTCTCAATGGG
Source organism: uncultured Bacteroidota bacterium (assembly GCA_903929655.1). GTDB lineage: Bacteria > Bacteroidota > Bacteroidia > Chitinophagales > Chitinophagaceae > JABDGU01. Next base: position 10,006 of record CAIYVS010000722.1, read on the forward strand.
AAACTGGCAATCAATGCCAGCGCAAAGTATTTGACTGTATTCAAATTGCTTATATCCTACGCCACAGAGAAAAAATTAATAGACTTCAACGTTGCATTGGAGTTCAAAGTAAATGTTCGACGAGAAAAAGCAGACAATATCTACTTAACGGAAAAAGAAGTTAAGGCAATTATGGCTCTTACAGAATTTTCAACTCAGTTATATGAGACAGTAAGAGATTTATTTGTTATTGGTTGTAACACTGGTTTACGCTTTTCCGACTATTCAATACTCCGTTTGGAAAACATTAATGACGGATTTATTACGATAGACCCAGGGAAAACACTGAGAAACTCTAAAATAGCTACAAAAGTGATTATTCCTGTTCATCCGATGGTTAAGCAAATACTCTTAAAGTATCCTGCAGGATTGCCCAAATGTCCACCGAATCAAGTATTCAACAGGTATTTAAAAGAGATTGGAAAGCAAATATCTTCCTTGGATCAAGAGTTTGAAAAGAAAATCACCCGATCCCATAAAGTAGAAAGAATAGTCTATAAGAAATGGCAATTATTGCAGACACATTCTGCCCGAAGATCGTTTTGCACAAATATGTATTTAAAGGGAGTGCCGACAATAACAATCAGGGCAATCTCAGGTCATAAGACGGAAGAATCTTTTTTGAAATACATAAAAGCTGAGAACCAACAACACGCCGATATTTTGAAAATCCGATTTGATGAAGATGAGAAAAAGGACAATGAGTGATAGTTGTTTGGCTTAAAGTCAATCCCGGTTTATCGGCAACAGAAGTGAACAAATATTGATCATAAATAACAATTGACTAAAACCAAAGTAAAATGAAAAAAACAAACATCGTGATGCTAACACAAGTAAAAAAGCAGGCAGCTAAATTTGAGTACGTAATTGATCACAATGCTGAACGACAGTATAAGTTATCGCCAAGATTAGAAGTTTTCAATACCATTGATGAACTGGCTAGAGGCTTGCACAATTATGATTTTCTATGCCAAATGCCAAGTTGGGATTGCTATGGAAAAACAAGTGACGAGCATGCACAAAAGGAAATGGATGAAATGTTATCTGATATTCAGTCCAAGATAAGCATAATGGCTTTTGAAGAATATCATGTTTATTCGAGATACAGAACCCGGTATAAGAAGGCATTTAAAAGTGGGGTTGATGCCTATATGAATAACGAAACTCTATTAGACTGTCATTACAAAAGCAATTTGCATATAATGATTTGGTCTGAGGGATGGCAACATGCAAAGAAAAATGATGAAAACTATGAATTAAGAAAGGCGAGATCG
>CAIYVS010000723.1 GCA_903929655.1 uncultured Bacteroidota bacterium
TTCCTCAATTTTCAAAATACTAGACAAAATATTTTTTATTGTGAAATTATTTTGAAAGTACATTGAAGATAGATAAATGGGGATTTTATTATTTCCTATTATTCCAGTAGATAAAATTTTTTGAACATCAAAGAGTACACTCGCTTGCATTGATGTGCTTTTCCCTGAACCTGGCTCTCCTATTAGCCATACCTTCTCATTTTCATTAAAGAGGTTTATTATAGGGATTTTAATTACTAATGCTGATACAATTTCATTTTGAAGGGTGCTTTTTTTATCCCCTTCTGTCCATTCAAGTACTTCTAAATTTGGTAAATCGAATGTATCAGAGTAAGCACTTTTCCCAGTGTCTATATTTACAAAATAGTCATTTACAGCAACAAATTCTTTTTTTAGAGCGATTAAATATTTATATAGTGGATCAATTTCTTTTCTTATAGTAGCTATATTTTCTTCTATAGCAAATAAATAACCGCAGACGCAGATTTTGAAGGATATCATTATTGCTGCAAAAGAATTATCTGGGGCTATGTGTACATCATTTCTAAGGTTTCTAATATAATTGTAGTGCACATCTCTGATATATTGGCTATTATAACTAAATGTTACTATGGGAGCGATCAACTGTGTTATATTTCTGTTAGTAGGATATTGCTTTTCAACTTTTCCAATAAGAATATTTCCTAAGGTACATTTCAAGAAACCTTTGTAGTTATTATCTCCTTTAAATTGTACACTGTTAGCGGAAAATTTTATTTCTGCAATTCTTTTCAAGAAACTTTCAAATCCAGTTGACAAACTCTCGATTGCAACGTCGAGTTTATCTTTTTCAATGTTGTTATCATCTGAAAATGAATACAATGCATTTAATACTTTTTTTCCTGTTTGCGCTAAACTTGCTTCAACATTTGAATATTCTAAGAATAATAAAAAAGTATCTAATAATTCATCAAAATGGTTGAAATTATATGTATCCTGAGAGCTATTTGGATTAATGGCAATTTTACATTCTTTAGAGATTTTGTCTTTAATTTGATTGATGTTATAACTCATGGGATGTCAGATAAGTAATGCCTTACACATAAATGTAATAAAAAATTATCTTTTACGCGTTCAATCGATATTCTAAATTCTTGTCATTTTCCACCTGTGCAGGTCTTCCTCTTATATCGCCTTTATATATGTAGGGTAAGCAAGTGCGATACCAAAGATCTTGGTATTGTTAAGGAATTTATTCGGGTACTTTAAACATTATTTCAGGGAATAATTTACCTATTTGAGTCTAGTCTGTAAAATTTATTGTTCGGCGGAGTCTCCCGATCACCTCGCAGCGGTCCACGATCTCCAGGTCGCCTGCCAGGCTTACATTACGACCCATTAATACTTCCCCTCTCCATGTTTGGAGAGGGGTTAGGGGTGAGGTCAACTTTCTTTCCTTGCCCACAGCCACTTTCAAAGAAATATTTGGGTTTGCCTTCTGCACAATAGTATATTTGGTGTGAATTTGAATAAATATTAAAATTTAGATTCATAAGTTCTTTGACATCTGTGGACTCTATCAAAACATCTCCTTCTTTGCGCCTTCGCGTCCCTGTCTGCCGACAGGCAGGTTTGCGGTTAAA
>CAIYVS010000724.1 GCA_903929655.1 uncultured Bacteroidota bacterium
TAGTGAGTGCTGCCAGCATTCCCTATAAAGAAATTTTCAGCATGATGGCGGCAGCCCTTGGCAAAAAAGCCCCACACAAAAAAGCAAATGAACTGATGACCGCTTTGGTATGGCGTTATGAAAGCCTGAAAAGCCGCATATCGGGTTCTAAACCGGCCATCACGCGCGAAACTGCCCGCAATGCACATAATAAATGTTTCTACAACAATACCAAACTGTTAAAAAAATTTCCTGGCTATACCTATACAAACCCTGCAGACACCATAAAAAGGATGTCCAGGGCTTTTTTGGAGGCCCAAACTAAAAAAAATTGATTTTTTTGTTATTTACAAAAACATTTGTAATGTTGCATACGGAAACATTTTGTTCCAGTCTTTCATTCAGGTAAACTGAATTCCCCATTTCTTTTTAGCCGGTATTTTTTTAAAAAGATCAGTTCAAAAAGAAATTTAACAAAGAAAAAATTAATTCAATAGGTAGTCAAATTATTCTGATAGTAAAAAACCAATCATGCCTTACGACATTTTGCAATTAAATGACATGCTCGTTCCTGAGTTATTAGATGTGGCAGAAACCCTTAAAATACCCAATATACGCTCACTTGACAAACAGCAATTGATCTACAAGATATTGGACAAGCAAGCCCTGCAGCATGACAGTGTTGCGGAAGATGCAGCGGGAGATGAACCTAAAAAGAAACGCGGACGCAAACCACGTTCTGAGTTTATAAACAAAACGGAAGCACCCGAACCAAAAGCCGATGCGCTTCCAGCCCATAAAACAGCGCCTGTAGCAAGGCCTGCCCATGCTTCACCTGCTCATAAACCCGCGCCGGCGCCGGCCCATGCTCCTGTAGCAGCCACGCGTCCTGCGGCACCTGCACCTGCACCTACCCCGGCTCCTGTTGATGCTGAGGATCCCAAAAAGCTGCGCGGCCGTAAACCAAAAATAGATGAAATACCATCCGAAGTGGTTTTGGAAACAGAAGTGAAACCTTTGTCCTCTGCCTGGTCTAAACTCATTAATAATGATAATATAGACGAAGAGCCTGAGGATAAGATGGAGGAGGAAGAAGAAGAAGAAACAAAAGAGGCTTCCGGCATCACAATGCCAACTGCAGATGATGCAAGCGGCATCCAGTCGCCACAAGCCACTGTTGAAACCGAGAGGCCCCAGCAGCAGCCATTTGGCCAGCGCCGCCGCGAGCAGCCACAAAGCAATTTTAATATAGAATTTGATGGTATAGTAGCCAGCGAAGGTGTATTGGAAATGATGCCTGACGGTTATGGCTTTTTGCGCAGCAGCGATTATAACTATTTAAGTTCTCCCGACGATATTTATGTATCCCCTTCCCAGATCAAATTATTTGGCCTGAAGACTGGTGATACCGTGAAAGGCAATGTGCGCCCTCCCAAAGAAGGTGAAAAATATTTCGCTCTACTGAAGGTAGAGTCCATCAATGGCCGCCTCCCGGACGAGATCCGCGACCGTGTGCCATTCGATTATCTTACCCCGCTGTTCCCTTTTGAGAAACTGAACCTGACTACAACAAGTAATAATTACAGCACCCGTATTATGGACCTGTTTACGCCGATAGGTAAAGGCCAGCGTGGCCTCATCGTATCGCAGCCCAAAACAGGTAAAACCATGTTACTGAAAGAGGTGGCCAATGCAATAGCAGCCAACCACCCCGAATGTTACCTGATGATAGTGCTGGTGGATGAGCGCCCCGAGGAAGTTACCGATATGCAGCGCAGTGTACGTGCAGAAGTTATTGCTTCTACATTTGACGAACCTGCTGATAAACACGTAAAAGTTTCTACCATTGCCCTGCAGAAAGCAAAACGACTGGTAGAAGTAGGACACGATGTGGTGATACTGCTCGATTCTATTACCCGCCTGGCACGTGCCCACAACACAGTGGCCCCTGCAAGTGGTAAAGTATTAAGCGGTGGTGTGGAAGCAAATGCCATGCAGAAACCAAAACAATTCTTTGGCGCTGCCCGTAAAATAGAAAACGGAGGTTCCCTTACCATTCTTGCAACAGCCCTGGTAGACACTGGTTCTAAAATGGACGAAGTGATCTTTGAAGAATTTAAAGGTACAGGTAATATGGAGCTTCAGCTTGATCGAAAACTCTCTAACAAACGTGTATTCCCGGCCATTGATATCACATCATCTTCTACCCGCCGCGACGACCTGCTGCTGGACAAAGATGTACAGAACAAAATGTGGCTCTTACGCAACCATATTGCAGACATGAATACTGACGAAGCCATGCAATTCTTATTGCAACAAATGCGCGGCACCAAGAGCAATGAAGAGTTTTTGGCTACGATGAATAAGTAATAATAAACCTGGTTTATACAGTAAAGGCAATCTCAAAAAGATTGCCTTTATTTTTGCCTTTATTACAAAACACAAATTGAGCCATTAATCTATTCTCCAATTGAAAATTATACCAATTGAACATCAAAAATAGGCATATTGTTGGATAAGCCTGAAGGGCTTCAATATGAATAGCCGTGGGTGAAGCCCACGGATGAA
>CAIYVS010000725.1 GCA_903929655.1 uncultured Bacteroidota bacterium
AAAAATTCCGGAACGCCCCGGCTACAAACCTCCTGTCTTTGTTCGCAGAAGAAATGTAGTACTTCCCTCCGGAGTCATATGGATACAAAAAGGAGAAATGTTCAACCCCGCCACACTCGAAACCCGCCGCATGACAATGGAAGAATGGGATATCCTCCTTGGCCTCGGTCTCGGCCGCCTCGATTTCGAAGGCTGGTGCCCAGCACTGCCAGGTTCAGGTTTTTAATATCAAATATCATCAGTTCATTTCCTTTTTAGCCTTTGTGCATCTTCTCCTCCTCGCCATTATTCGGTACGCAGGGCAGGCGCGATTTCGAAGCTTGGTGCATTGCCATACAAGATTAAAACAACGTATATTCATTATAAAGCAATACAAATCCCATCTGTCCACTTATCCAAAGAATCCCAATTCAGACTGATTTCCGTACCTTTGCACATTATTAGAATTCAGAGACCAGATGGCAAAACAAAATGAAAGAAAATGTTCTTTTTGCGACCGTGCCGAGAGTGAGGTAAACATTCTTTTTACGGGCATGAAGGGCAATATATGTGATCAATGTATTGAAAACGCGCATGGCTTATTGCAGGAAGCCAACGGTATTGTGAAGGACAAAGAGCCCAAAGTGCATGCTTTCGACCAGCAAAAAATATATAAACCACGGGAGATCAAGGACTTCCTGGACCAGTATGTAATAGGGCAGGACAATGCCAAGAAATTAATGTCGGTAGCCATTTATAACCACTACAAACGCCTGATGCACAATAACGCAACAGATGATGTGGAGATAGAAAAGTCCAACATTATTATGGTGGGCGAAACCGGCACAGGTAAAACCCTCCTTGCCAAAACCATAGCCCGCCTCTTACAAGTGCCTTTTGCCATAGTGGACGCAACCGTGTTTACACAGGCAGGATACGTGGGCGAGGATGTGGAAAGCATTTTGAGCAGGCTGTTACAGGTTAGCAATTTTGATGTGGCCGCTGCCGAGAGAGGTATCGTGTATATAGACGAAATAGACAAAATAGGCCGTAAAAGCGATAACCCTTCCATAACCCGCGATGTAAGCGGCGAAGGTGTGCAGCAGGCTTTGTTGAAACTGCTGGAAGGCAGCGAGGTGCTCGTACCTCCCCAGGGCGGACGCAAGCATCCTGAGCAAAAAATGGTGAAAGTGAACACACAGAATATCCTCTTCATATGCGGAGGTGCTTTCGAGGGCATAGACAGCATGATAGCACGCCGTGTACAAACCACAGCCATTGGTTATAATGCCATAAAAGCTACCAAAGAGCTGGATCGTGCCAATTTGCTGCAATATGTAAATGCACAGGACCTGCGCAGTTTCGGGCTGATACCCGAATTGCTGGGACGCCTGCCCATAGTTACCTACCTCAATCCCCTGGATGAAGAAGCTTTGAAACGTATATTAACAGAACCTAAAAATGCCCTGATAAAACAATACACCAAATTGTTTGAGTATGAAGGCATTAAACTGGAAGTAGATGATGATGCGCTGGACTATATGGTAGAGAAAGCTGTGTTATATAAGCTCGGCGGCCGTGGTTTAAGGGCCATCTGCGAAATGATACTTACTGATGCAATGTTCGATCTGCCATCAGAAAAGAAGAGCCCTATCTTCCACCTCACACGCGAGTATGCTATGCAGATGCTGGACCACTCCAAGATGGACTATCATTTGAAAGCAGCTTAGCAGTTTGATAAGTAGATAGCTTAATAATATCAGTTTGACACTTAAAACGGACATCTTTAAAATAGCCCCGTTCTTTAGAACGGGGTATACAGAAATCTGATAAGGAAGGCTTTAGCCAAAATGTTGATACATAGTTTAGGTGTCAAATTGGTATAAATTAATTGGTTTGAAGCGATGAAAATTTTGCAATTTAATAATTTGTAATTCTGTAAATCTGCAATAATATTGCGGGCTATAATTTAAAAGAGAAAAATGCAGGACCTCATAGAACAAATAAAAGCAAATGCAGGTGTAACTGAAGAACAGGCACTAAAGACATTGCAAACAGTGCAGGAATATATCAAATCAAAATTGCCACCTATGATGAGTGGTATGGTAGATAATTTCCTGGGGATGAACGAGAAGCACGAAGACGATTTCCTGGATGGGAAATAAGCTTTGGAATTTACACCTTTGGGATTTGGATGCCCCAAAGCCTACTTATTTATGATCGCTTAAGGTCTAATGATAAAATAACATTGTACATATAGATTACTCTGACTTCAAAACATTTAAAATGCTGAATACATACTCCTCGTTATTTTTATTCTTGTAAATCACGTAGCTCCCATCAGTTGATAAGATCAACTGGGTCTTGTCATTGAAAGACACTTGAACAAGTTTATTCGACAACCTGAAGAGAATCGAATGCTGAGTCTTGAAGAACTTCTTCACATAAACCAAATTGTTATTAAAAGCTTTGCTGTTAAAGTCAATTTTGCTGACTTCCTTCTCATTGATGGTCTGCTTGATATCCCCAACGTATTTTC
>CAIYVS010000726.1 GCA_903929655.1 uncultured Bacteroidota bacterium
CCTCTCAAAAGACGACAATGGTATGATAGCCTTTTCAGTTTTATTGAAACAACTAAACTGCCATTAAGTCTGACCGTAACTTCCTAATGCAAAATCTGGGTTAATAGAGGATTCAGATTTTCTTATAATTTAGAATATTCTTTATCAGATACATTTAATACCATCAATTGGTAGTACTGCGTTTTAAAGTAATTCCAGAACGAAATATTCCGCATTAATGAAGGAACTCTTTTGCCGTCTTTTGTAGGCAGGGTATAGTTGGTTGCAGACTGCATTAGGCTATATACTTTTTTGATCCATTGTTTCTTGAATGCCCCTTTCTAGTTCAACTTCAGAATTCATACTGGGTGTCAATGTCTCCTTACTGGAATTACCAACGGGAATCGGTTTGTTAATTGCCTGCATCTCTTCAGTGGTTCTGCCTCTCGTAATACCCGAGTATTCAAAATAAACAAGCTTGCCGAGATAGGTGCTTTTTGCCTGTTATCAAGGACTGAGACTCTTTGTATCTGTGGTATTAAATATTTCATTTTGCATAACAAAATGTACGAGTTCAGTTCTTTTGTTTATTTCTAACTTCTTGCATATTTCTTTTCTATAAGATTCAACGGTAGCAAATGAAATGTCTAATTTTTCTGCAATTTCTTTATTACTGTTACCCTCAAAAATCAGATGCAAAACTTCCTTTTGTTTAGGAGATAGTTCATGTATTTTATTATTAAACTTTTTGCATGTATCGAACAGTTTTTTAGGCGCAATCTCTGAATAATAATATTCATGCTCCACTACTGCGTATATCGCATCTTTTATTCTATGGAATGCCCCGTTTTTAGATAAAAAAGCATTTGCCCCTTTTTGCAACATTAACTTTACACTGTACTCCCCACAATATTGTGAAAGGATTATTACTTTCACATCAGACCATTTTTTTTTAATTTCATCAATAGCCTCATATCCATTTACCATCGGCATTCCAATATCAAGGATAATAACGTCGGGTATTTGAGCAATAGTTTGCAATTTATCAAAAAGCTCTTTGCCATTTGATGCTTCGAATTGAACCTTCATACCTGGTAAATAAGAAATAAGAGTCCGAAGACTGAAACGTATCAAGGAACAATCATCGACAATTGCTATTTGAATTAGTCCTGTTGTTTTCATGATTCATATTTATATATATAATGAGGTGAGAACACGAAATTACTAAATATGTGAAAAACCACGCTTTTTACTTTATAAAAATATGATTTATTAAATTGGTTTTATGAATTTATTATTATATAATAAGACCCAATTTATGAGGTGCTTGCAAAATTATTAGTGCTTCAACCTAAAAATGGGGCGAGTGTATTTTTTTAATCTATTTTATTTTTGTCTTGCAATAAAAACGGCGCCAATCAATATTGTGACGGAATCCGAAAAGTCAATAGAGTAGGAACGGTTCAAAAATTTTAAAACAGTTTATCATGAAAATCAATTTTAAAAAAATGTTTGAAGTGGGCATGTTATCACTGTCAATTACGGCTATAGTGGCATGTTTTTCAACGAAAGGGTATTCGCAAGCATCATTATGTCAGCCAGCACAAAATGGTTGTACTGCTACATGTGGTGGTTCATCCTGTTCATCTAGTGGAGCAGGTCCGTGTAGTTGCGGTTGTGTAGATGGTATAGCAAGTTGCGCGTGTGGCAGTGCCGCTACATTCTGCATGTCTTCTTCCCAGGTACAATGCACCCAATTTCTTGGTGGGTTAATTAATCTTATGAATAGTTTTAACACGCCTGAAGGTTTTGCGGGTGCTAATGATGTAAGCGGAATTGTAAGTTTATTTCAAAATAACAATTATTTCTTAAATGATAATTCCCCGCAGGGAGACGTGAATCAGTATCGGGGATTAGTAAACGATTTAAAAGTTAATGTTCAACCTCAATTTTCACCATTTGAACTTCAGCAAATTAATAACTATGTCAATGTGAATTAAAACCACCATTATGAACTAGTCAATGTATAAACCTTTTAACATTTTCTCATTCTTATGAATTAGGACAATGTGGTCAAAAATAGCTCGTAAAAAGTAGTTCTAAGACATACGGTAAAAGGGTTTCGATTGCATAAATTGAAACCCTTTTACAATTTTAAGATATGGCTTTTAAAAAGTGTTGGGCATATGGATTTAATGATAGCATTAAATGGGCTATCCAAAATGGCAAACAGCGATACAAATGCAAAAGGTGTGGTATGCTGTTTTGTTGGGATAATGAGGCTGTAAGTGACGGCAATCGGTTTGTATGGTTCTACAAGCGGATAATGGTCACCTTATACAAAAACTTGGTTCGGGATAGCGGTATGTCCCAAAGCAGTATCCAAAGACTGTTTAAACGCCTTTTAGAGGATGCCTCTACTGTTCCTACCCGAAAATAAGTTTTCTTGAGCCATAAAAAAACTTAGCTGCATAAGAAAAAAAGGGCCAAAGCCCCCTATACCGTTTAAGTATCAATTTTATTGCTGGCAGGTTGCTCTCCGGCAGAGCCTAGGTCCTCTTCAAATTGACAGATGAATATTAAGAATAGTTATCAATAAAACCACCAACCATTTTTGACCACATTACCTTTCTTTTTGTTTTTTCTCTAATCCGGGTAATTGTTTTTTGTAGGCTTCTACGTCCCATTTTATATTCCAGTATTGTACGTATTCTGCAATTGGGCCCAGGCCTACTTCCGCTCTTCGTTTATCAACATTATCCGGATCTTCCAGGGGCCGCACATACATAACACCATCAGCCCCACTTGCTACCTGGCTGCCATAGATCTGTTTCCTCCCTTCGTCCAGTGCAACTCTGTCTTCTAACATGGCAAGAGCGGCGGAATTAGCATGGTGGTTTTTCACAGCCTCGCGCATCATAGGCAGGTATTTCTCCTGTGTTTTTATATCCGCATGTTGTATCACAAGAAATAAGGTCATGTTTCCTTCTTTACCCACCACATCCCTGCCAAGCCAACCATATTGATCCAGTATCTTCGTTACTTTCAATACATTTACCGAGTCCTTGCGTTCTACTCTGGCTGCTAGTTGCTCGTATTCATCAGATTTAATTCCGTATTTTTTCATAATGCCATCCAGCTTCATTCTATCGTCCTGGTCGTCATTTAATATAGTATCTAGTTCAGCGACCAGGGGTTTGTTTAAATTGGCTTCAGATTTATCTTTATTTTCTTTTACTATGCTGCAAAGTTGCCCCCACCTCTTATCTGTGTGGAGTGATATAAGGTCCGGGTCAATACAAAGGTGGGTATAATCAGAGTATCCGGCATTTGTTGCAATGCGGTCCAACTGAAAAAATGCGGAGTCTGTCATGCCTCCCAACGCCATGGCACACGCTGCATTATACCTGTCACCCGGTACGCCTTTATTTCCATTTGTTGCAAAAGCTTTTAAATAAGCCAATGAGGATTCTTTATATTGCTTGATATTATAAAGGGAATCTGCCTGTTTAATATAACCGGAATATACATTATTCACTTGCGCACCAGCTCCTGAGAAGATCAGCAGACACAAGAAAAGGAATATGTTTTTCATAAAATAAAATGGATTTGTAAATAAAGGTGTTTTATATGCTATAAGTATATTTAAGGCATCCCCCCTGTCCCTTCAGCTTTAACAATTGATAGGGAGCAGATTTTAGTAGAGAGGAGCATATTCCTTTTCTGATAAATTGAAAACCTGTAGCTGATGGTCCTGTACTTTAAAGTAATTCCAGAAAGAAATTTCTCTCATTAATGTCGGTACTTTTTTACCGTCTTTTGTGGGAGCGGTATAATTGGGCACCGATTGCAGCAAACTGTATATTTTTTGGTCCAAGGTGTTTTGAATACTTTTATCTATTTCAGCCTCAGAATTAGGGGTCTTGCGAAGAATCATATTGCCACTTTTGATCACCGGATTGGTCTGGGTTGTGTCCTCAATTGTTTTGTTTATTGCGCCCATCTCTTCAGCGGTTCTGCCTCTCGTAATGCCTGAATATTCAAAATACACCAGTTTCCCATTCTCATCTGTTACTACATTATTTAAATGAATTTTGTAATACCCGTTATTTAAGGCGCTTAAATCATTTCTCATGTTTTTCAAAAGGTACTCTCTAAGATCCTTGTAGGGTGCAGCAAATTGTGGATGCATATCTGTTTCATATTCTGTGAATATCTTTTTGCTGTTCAATGCCTTTGGTGTCGGCTCTTGCCTGACAATTTTTAGTTGCTTTTCATTTGTAACAGGGTCCTCTACATAAAAGGTGTCGTATGTTATGGATGACAATTCAATTGTATTTCCCTTGTAGGTAACAATGTTCCCGTTCTTAACGGGTTTCTCATTCGTCATATTCATGGTCTTGGTACAGCATACCAGGAAAACGAAGAGTAAAGGCAGGAGCAGTATCTTGGCACTGTGTCTGAGTGATGATGTGCGATGTGTCAGCATAATGATTCTGTTTTTTATGGGTGAACGATTAAATGAATGTGATAAAGAAGGGGCTGGCTGCAGTAATGCCTGTTCTATAAGAAATTGTCCGTATTCCGCCGGGCGGGATGTCGCTATAGCATCAGCCTGGTATTCATGAATGAGTAATAAACGTTTGTGATAAACATATACCAAAGGATGGAACCAGAAAGCAATTCTTGATAATTGTAAAATGCACAGGTCAATGAAGTGAAATGATTTCCAGTGTTGCTCCTCATGTCTGCATATTATACTCCATTGTTCCCTATCGTACTGCTCTTTACTGCAAACAAAAAGATAATTAAATATTGAAAATGGCGCATGTTCTTTACCTGTTTCTATAATAGTCCACCTCCCTTCACTTGATCTTTGCCCTTTCGAATAAAGTCTGCTAAGCCCTGCAATTTCTATAATTAATGAGGTAAGGCATATCAACACACCAGCAAAATAGATTACCCATAAATAGTTTTCACTGCTAAAGCTTGAGTGGCTTGCTGTGGATGCTTTTAAAATAGTAGCTTTTATAGCCGCAGCCTGCTGAACAGTTTCGCCCAAAGGAGTTTTATATACGGTTGAACTGCTTTGCCACGCCCATAAAGGTAAAAAGACACCAATCAGCAAAGTAAATAACAGGTAAAACCTGTTGTATTTATGGAATGTCTCCCTGCGGAGAAACAAGTCAAAGATAATAAGGCTCAAAAGCCAGGCAGCACTTATATTCAACAAGTATAGTAGCATACTATTTCTTTTTGTCGGCGTTATCTAATGTTTTCATTAAATCACTCAGTTCCTTTAAATTCATATTTTCACTTTGCACTAAAAAGCTCACCAGCTTTTTGGGAGAACCACTAAAGTATTTTTCAACCAGGCTGCTTATCCCGTGCTTTGCATAATCTTCTTTTTCTACAATAGCAAAATATTGGTGTGTCTTGCCATATGCTTTATGATCCACAAAACCCTTCTTTTCCAATATGCGCACAACAGAAGATACTGTGCTGTGAGGAATTTCCTCATCACCCAGTCTTTCTATAATATCCCTCACAAGGCATGGCCCCAGTTGCCAGATGATCTGCATGATCTCTTCTTCTGCTTTGGTAAGTGTGGGTAATTGCTTATTCCGTTTCATGACGTAAAAATACGTTACAAAACGTAAAAATAAAATTTATTTTAAAAATTCTTCAAAAAAAATTATTAAAGGGTATCGTAGCTGCTCAGGAACTCAAAGTGCATCATCCGATGCAGAAAAGGTAGCAACATGATTTTTTACCTGGATGGTATTGTCTGCATTAAACATTTTACAGCGGTAATTTATAGTATTTCCATTCAGCATTGCAGGCTGCATCCGGGGGGTATTATCTAATAAGTTTTTTACACGCTGGCTTATAAGGCTCACAAGTTCGGCAGGGTTTCTTTCTTCACCCTCAGTATCTGTAATAATATCATTATCAACAAAGGCATAATTGCTGAAACCTACATTGGATGCTGCAGCTTTATTATTAAAAGTTGCGGCCTTGTGCAGTCCGTCAAAAATATAATAAACCAGTTTGCCGTCTTTATTGATAATTACATCGTTGATGGAAAAAAAGTAAATGCCGTCATTCAATTTATTCAATTCCTTTTGCAGCTTGTTGAAAATGAAAGTATGATAATGACCTTCATCTCCTATATATCTAGGGCCGGATGTTGCCTCCGGGGCATTATATATTTTTTCAGAATTTAGTCTCAGGGGAACAGGTTTCGTTACACGCATCACCTTCCTTTGGCTTACGGGGTCAGCTACATATACCGTATCATTCGTTGCAGATGACATTTCGAGTGTATTGCCATTATAGCTGATCGTACTAACTGTTTGGGAATAGCCTGTATTGATGCAACAGAAAACACCTGCAATCAGCAGGGGCATAACAACGCCTCTATACGTAAGCATAAGAAAGGTTTTAAAGTAACAAGAAATATAAAGGTAGAAATTATTACATAAACATACTACCTGCCTGTATTTCAGGCTTTAAAATTCAGATAGAAATAATAAACCGTTTCCTGGAATTGCTGCTTATTGATGTGCTTCCTTAAACTTCTTAACAGCTTCTGTAAGTCTTGGTACCACTTCCATTGCGTCACCTATAACACCATAATCTGCAGCCTTAAAGAAAGGAGCTTCAGGGTCTTTATTGATAACAACTATGGTCTTACTGCCATTAACACCCGCAAGATGCTGTATCGCACCTGATATACCAACTGCTATATACAAATTAGGACGAATAGTGCCCCCTGTTTGTCCAACGTGCTCATGATGCGGACGCCAGTGAGAATCTGCAACAGGGCGGGAACAAGCCAATGCGGCGCCCAAGGTTTTTGCCAGGTCTTCCAGTATACCCCAGTTCTCAGGGCCCTTCATACCACGCCCGCCGGATACCACCAGTTCTGCCTCAGAAAGCGGAACAGCGCCGGTAACTTTATTTACTTCCTTCACCTGTATAGCAAAATCTTTATCGCCGAAAACAACATCCAGTTTCTCAACACTGGCACTCCCCTCGCCTTTCTTTACAGGGAATGTATTGCTCATGTAAGTGATCACTTTTATTTCGCTGCTGATGTTTACATAAGCATATGCCTTACCTGCAAAAACTGTTTTCTTTACCACAAAACCTTTTGAAAGATCAGGATAGGAGATAGCTCCCGCCACAAGGCCCGCTTTAAGACTGGCTGCCACACGTGGTGCCACTGCCTTGCCGCTAACATCATGCAGGGCAATGATCACTTTTGCATTTTCTTTCTGCGCTGCTGTAACCAAAGCCTTTGTATAAGCACGGCTGTTTACATTATCAAGACGGGCATCTGCCACATGCAATACTTTTTGTGCGCCGTATTGTCCAAGGCCCTGTATTTCAGCATCAGATACCGTGCCTAAAGCAAGCACACTTACCGTAGTGCCCATGCTTTGCGCAACGGCAGCCCCATATTGCACTGCTTCAAAAACCTTTTTCTTAAAAGTGCCCTGCGTATGTTCAGCTAATACTATTACAGACATGATAATTGTAAATTATTAATTGTAAATTATTTTCCTTCAAAATCATTAACCATTAATCACTAACCATTAAATCACCTTCGCTTCGGTATGCAGCAGGTTCACCAGCTCATCCATATTCTCCGGCGCAATCAACTTCACGCCTGTTTTGGCAGGTGGCAGATCATAAGAAACGATGTTGCTCAATGGCTGGATATCTGCAGCAGGCACCACCTTCAATGGTTTGGTGCGGGCCGCCATGATACCGCGCATATTAGGTATGCGGGCCTCAGACATTCCTTTCTGGCAGCTTACCACCAATGGCAGCGGACAGCTATCGGTTTCCTCACCACCTTCTATCTCACGTTTCACAGTAGCTACACCATTAGCCACATCCAGGCCGCTGGCAAAAGCTATATAGTTCATATCCAGCATTTCGGCCAGCATGCCGCCTACTACACCATTATTATAGTCAATCGATTCTTTACCACACAACACAAGGTCGTAAGCCTGCGATTTTGCATACTCGGCTATCTGTGCTGCAACCACATATGGGTCATTGCTTTCCGTGTCTATGCGTATCGCTTCTTCGCCGCCCAGGGCAAGAGCTTTGCGTATAATCGGCTCGGCATCTGCCTTGCCCACAGTTACCAGGTTCACCGCAGTGGCTACACCTGCTTCTTTCAGTTCCAGTGCGCGCACCAGCGCATACCATTCATCATATGGGTTGATGATAAAGGTTACTCCCTGCGTATTGAAATGGGTATTATTGTCGCTGAAGGCGATCTTCGTCGTGGTGTCTGGCACCGGGCTGATACAAACTAATATCTTCATTTGATCCTATTAAAATCAGGCTGCAAACCTAAGCAAAAGATAGTATAATGCGAACCTGCCTTATGCTGATTTGGGTCATCTTATTGTAAATGAACACCGCCTGAACTGTTGTTTAATATAAAAGGAGCCTGAGGGCTCCTTTTATATTATAAATAAAATTAATTAGTTTATTTTTCTTTAATATTGGTCTTGTCATTCAGGTCTATATCCACCAGTATACGGCCGCAATGTTCGCAGGCAATGATCTTTTTGTGCTGGCGAATCTCGCTCTGGCGCTGCGGAGGGATCACGTTGAAGCAACCACCGCATGAATCGCGCATGATAGGCACTACTGCCAGGCCATTGCGATAGCTGTTGCGGATACGCTCGTAAGCAGATAAAAGACGTGGGTCCACTTTTTCTTTTGCCGATACAGATTTTGCCTGCAATGCAGTTTCTTCTTTTTCGGTTTCTGCAATGATCTTTTCCAGTTCACCGCGTTTCACCTTCAGTGCAGCTTCTACTTCTTTTATTTTTTCTTCTGTGCGGTGACGCCCATTGGCGCGGTCCTTCAGTTCAAAAGTAGCGTCCTTAATATGTTTTTCGTTCAGCTTCACCTCCAGTTCCTGCATCTCAATTTCTTTATTGATAGCTTCAAACTCGCGGTTGTTCTTTACGTTGTCCTGTTGTTTTTCGTATTTCTTTATCAGCGCCTGTGCTTCTTTCTTGGCATTGGTTTTGGTCTCGATGAAACTGTTGATGCTGTTTTCTTCCGCATCCATATTATTGATGCGCGTCTGCAGGCCTTCTATTTCATCTTCCAGGTCTTTCACTTCCATAGGAAGTTCACCCTTAAGCGTCTTGATCTCATCTATTTTAGAATCGATCTTCTGAAGTGTCAGGACAGCCGTGAGTTTTTCCTCAACCGAAAAGTCTTTTACTGTAGCCATGTTTTAACTAAATATATTTTACAGGATTCGTTACTAAATTTGATAAAAGAACCGCAAAATTAGGGAATTTTTCTGTAAGTATTTCTTTAAATATTTCGGGCGTAAATTGTTCGCTTTCATAATGCCCGATATCACATATGATGATTTTGCCTTCCGCATCAAAAAACTGGTGATATTTAAAATCTCCTGTTATGAAAACATCAGCCCCCGCTGCAATAGCATCCTTCAGCAAAACACTGCCCGAACCACCGCAAAAAGCCACTTTTTGCACCGTTTTGCCCCTCAAAGCCGTGTATTTAATACAGTTCACCTTCATTTTATCCTTCAGGTAACCCAAAAACAGGCTTTCCTCCATAGGCTCCGCGAAATAGCCTATCATACCCGCCCCTATTTCCTGGTTGGTATTTTGCAAAGCTACCAGTTCATAAGCCACTTCCTCATAAGGGTGACTCTGGAACAAAGCCCTCAGTATAGCCGCTTGCGCATGTTTGGGTACTAAAACCTCTATTTTCACCTCTTCCACAGTTTCCCTCGGCCCTCCTGCCTCCCCTATTGCGGGCCTGGCATCTGCCGCCGGCCTGAAAGAGCCCATGCCCCTGCTATTAAAACTGCATTCCGAATATTTGCCAATATCCCCTGCACCCGCAGCAAACAACGCATCCCTTACCTTATCCGCCGCATCCGGCGGGGCATAAGTGTATAATTTGTTCAGCGAACTGCCCATGGCCGAGAGTATGGATGTCCGCTCCAAACCCAGTTTTTCAGCAATTTTGGCATTCACTCCATTCCGCATATTGTCCAGGTTGGTATGCGCAGCATAGATGGCAATATCATTTTTAATAGCCTTCTGCACCACCCGCTCCACATAATTACATCCCGTAATACGCTTCAGTCCCGAAAAAATTAGCGGATGATGCGCCACAATCATATTGCAATTGTGTGCTATGGCCTCATCCAAAATAGCCTCCGTCACATCCAGGCTCAGTAAAACGCCCTTTATCTCCTGATCCATATCCCCCACCTGTAGGCCCGAATTATCATAGCTCTCCTGGTAGATGGGAGGAGCGAATGCTTCGAGAGGTTGTATAATTTCTTTGACTGTTATTTGAGCCATTAGGGAATTATTTTACGGCTAAGTTCGCAAAGAATAATAGACGAACCTGTATATAAAGAAAGTAAATATGCTATAATTAGTTACGAAGGCTATTTATTTGATTGTCGATGTCAGCCTTGGCTTATTTGGTCATGGCACCTTTATATTTAGCAATCCAGTCAGTTAAAACAGCATCTTGTGCTTTTTCTTTGCGCACACGAATAAGTTGCAGAAGCTCAAGATCTTGGAGGAGTTTTAAAGCTTTCTGGTTAATAATATCTATTACTACACTTTGCAACATATCTTGTTTTTGTAGGTTTCTTGTACAAAGATACTTAAAATCATAATACCCCTCTATATGTCCATATCTTCCACGTGCAGACCCGAATTATCATAGCTCTCCTGGTAGATGGGAGGAGCGAAGGCTTCAAAGGCTGAGATGATGGATTTAGTCTTAAGTCCAGAGTCATAAGTCTGCGAGTAATTGATATGCTAAGTTTGCAAAGAGATGGGGTAACTTGTAAGTATTTATTAAATGCATGGCTTTTTAAATTATTTAATATGAACGATTAATTGTATCAATACTGTTTTTGCAATTTTTCCTATGCTAGCTGTAGATTAAGTTTTTTAACTTCGCTTAAATCTCAGCTTTTTTTGTGGAAATGGATTCAACACTGTTAGTAAAAGATAAACGGAGAGTTATTGATATCAAAGGTAATTATGAAATCTTACTTGGGGATTCCATCGTTAATCTTAATGCATTCGATACGGAGCAATTTCAAACTTGCGTTACAAGTCCCCCATATTGGGGCTTGAGAGATTACGGAATTGATGGACAAATCGGTGCCGAATTCGAAGTTGAAGATTACATTAACCATATAGTTTTAGTTTTTAGGGAAGTAAAACGAGTACTTAAAAATGATGGTACGCTTTGGTTGAATATTGGTGATTCTTATACAAGTGGGGGTCGTACATGGAGGGATGGGGACTCAACTGGAAGATCTGCCTGCTGGGAGTTCGTCAAAGAGCA
>CAIYVS010000727.1 GCA_903929655.1 uncultured Bacteroidota bacterium
TCACACGAAGCAAAAAAAATAACCAAAGAATACTGGAGTGATAATAAAAGAGTAGTTAAAACCTATGATAAGACAAATGATACGCTTACTTATCTGGAAGAAACTTATTATTTAAATGGGAAACTTTATTGCCGGGGACATAATCCAAAAGGGCTTTGGGAATGGTGGTACGAGAATGGGCAAAAGAGCGATGAAGGAGTAATGGATGGTGGCGCCCAAATTGGAAAATGGAGGAGATGGTATAATACAGGAAAAATGGAGGCAGAACGATTTTTTAATGATAGCGAAAAAAATGGTGAGCTAAACGGAATGTTTTATTACTATTATCCAAACGGAATTATTAAAGAAAAGGGCATGTATACTAACGGTAAGAAGACAGGCAGATGGATCTATCATGATAGTATAGGAACAACAATGAAAAATGCCCCGCAATAAGCAGGGCATTTCAATATGAATATTCTAAAATTATTTAGAAGCGTTCCAGGCCGCTAAAAAAGAAATTGCCTTCGATCTTTGCATTATCATCGCTGTCAGAACCATGTACAGCGTTCTCACCTACGGAAGCAGCATATTTTTTACGGATAGTGCCCTCATCTGCTTTTGCAGGATCTGTAGCACCTATCAGGGTACGGAAATCTGCTACAGCATTATCTTTTTCAAGTATAGCAGCAACAATAGGACCACTGCTCATAAATTCGGTCAGTTCGCCATAAAAGGGGCGTGCGCTGTGAACTTCATAAAATAATTCAGCTTGCTGCCGGCTGATCTGGGTGTATTTCATAGCAACAATACGGAAACCAGCGGCATTGATCATTTGCAGAATATTGCCAATATGACCATTGCGTACTGCATCCGGTTTAATCATTGTAAACGTGCGATTCGACATAAAACAGACTATTTTTTAATTTGACGCCGCAAAAATAATGATTATTCGGCCTTTAGAGATTTCAAAATGAAAAATTGTTGTTAAAATAATTATACATATTATTTTCCCAGCCTGCTTTAGTTCATTATTCACAAATATTTACTTTTCTATAAAATTCTATTCTATACCTTTGCAACCTTAAAATAAAACCCCCTTTAGCGAGAGATATTAATTATGCGCCCGATACAAGACGCTTTTGCATTATTGCAAACACCTAAGAAAATATTCATCACCACCCACCACAAACCGGATGGCGATGCAATAGGTAGTATGCTGGGCCTGTATCATTACCTGGTAAAAAAAGGCCATCACGTTACAGCAGTAAGCCCCGGCGATCTGCCCGATTTCCTGATGTGGATGCCCGGTATCAGCACCATGCTGAACTATGAGTCAGAACCCAAAGAAGCGCTTGAAGCATTAGCCCAATGCGACCTCATTTTTGGCCTGGACTTTAATGGCTTTGGGCGTACCAAGCACCTCGAAAATCCCCTGAAAGAAGCAAAACAACCCAAAATACTTATAGACCACCATTTGATGCCTGAACCTGTATGGGATTATGGCATGAGCATACCCGAGAAAAGCAGTACATCAGAAATGGTTTATGACTTTATTAATATGAACAACGATAATGCGCTCATTGATAAAGACATTGCGGCCTGCATCTATACCGGCGTTATGACCGACACCGGCTCCTTCCGTTTCCCTATTACAACCGCAACTGTGCATGAAATGGTAGCCGACCTGAAACACAAAGGACTGGACCATAGCCTGGTACATGATGAAGTTTATGATTCATGGACTTTAAGCAGAATGCGCTTCCTGGGTTATGTACTGGTTGACAAAATGGAAATATTTCCGAAATATAATGCAGGTTTAATATCTTTGACGCGCAAAGAAATGAACCTCTTCAATATTCGTAGCGGTGATACAGAAGGCCTGGTGAACTACCCCTTAAGTATCAGCGGCATTCGTTTTGCCACTCTTATCACCGAACGAAGCGACGAAGTAAAACTCTCGTTCAGGAGCAAGGGAGATTTTGATGTAAGCAGTTTTGCCAGGCAGCATTTTGATGGCGGAGGCCATTTTAACGCTTCGGGCGGACGCTCAAAAACAAGTTTTATTGATACAGTAGCATATTTTAAGAAAATTTTGTCCGATATTCACCCCCGATAATTTAAACACATGATAAAATACGTACTACCGATTGCTTTATTAAGCATTTGCCTTGCAAACACTTCCTGCAAAAATGGCGCAGGTTCTGGCTCTTTTAAAACAACCAGCTCTGGTCTTCAATACTTGATTGTAAAAGACGAGCCCGGAACTCAAACTCCTAAAGCCGGAGATTTTATTGAAGTGAACGTAACGGTTCATCTCAACGACGGAAAAAAAGACACAGTTCTTTTTAGCTCCCGCAAAATGAACAATGATAAGCCTATTGAATTCCAGATGCAGGCCCCTCAGCAAAAGCCTGATCCGGTTGAAGGCTTCATGTTGATGACTAAAGGCGACAGTGCAGTATTCCGCATACCTGTTGATTCTATGTTAAAATCAGGACAGGCATTGCCTCCTTTTATGAAAAAAGGTACTGTGCTCGAATATAATGTAGTGTTGGTGTCTGTTAAGAGCATGGAAGAGAAAAAAGCCGATGACTCTGTAAAAGCTGCTGCACAAAAAGGAACTGATGACAAATTGCTGCAGGACTATTTTGCAAAAAGCAATATTCACCCTACTAAAACAGCAAGTGGGTTATATTATACTGTGTCAAAAGAAGGAAGCGGCAATAATGCACAGAAAGGACAGAGTGTTACTGTAAATTATACAGGTAAAACACTTGATGGCACTACATTCGATTCAAATGTGGATACTGCTTTCCATCACAAACAACCATTTACAGTTGCAATAGGAATGGGCCATGTAATACCAGGATGGGACGAAGGCCTTGCATTATTAAAGAAAGGTGCTAAAGCTACCCTTTATATTCCTTCTCCGCTGGCTTATGGTCAACATAGCCCTTCTCCTAAGATCGCACCAAATTCAATCCTGGTATTTGATGTTGAGATCACGGATATTAAAGACACAAAACAGCCTGCACAAGCAGGGCCTGGGGCTCCTGGTGCTAACTAATTTTAATGCATATTGTCAAAATCAAATAAAAATGAAAAAAACAAAAAAAATAACATTAACACTTATCACGCTTATAGCTGTATTATCCGCTTCTGATACAGCTTTCTCTCAAAAGAAAAAGCATAGTGAAAACTCTGAAAAATCCGAAGAATCTGCCAAGTCATCAGACAGCAAAATCAAGTTCAGTAAATTACCCAGCGGACTTGAATATGCTATTATAAAAGATGATCCGGGAACCCAGCTTGCTAAAGCAGACGACTATGTGGAAATGCACATCCGTGCAAGCGTTGGCGACTCAACTCTTTTTGATTCACGCAATGTTAACCATAATGAGCCTGTAGCTTTTCAATTAAAGAACCCGACATTCAAAGGCGATCCTGCTGAAGGTTTTATGCTGCTGAGTGCAGGTGATAGCGCTATTTTCCGTGTACCAGTTGACTCAATAAGGAAATTAGGAAATCAACTTCCTCCTTTCATGAAAGACGGGATGAAAATACAGTACAATGTGGTTATGGTTTCTATTAAGACTGCAGAACAAAAGAAATCAGACGATGAAGCAAAGGCTGGCAAACAAAAGGAAATTGACGAAAATATGCTGAAAAGTTATTTTGCAAAAAATAATATACAGGCTACTAAAACCGCAACAGGTTTATATTACAAATCAAGCACACCCGGCACAGGAAACAGCCCGGTTCCGGGCGAAAGTGTGACTGTAAATTATACAGGCAAAACACTTGATGGCAAAACTTTCGACTCAAATGTTGATTCTAATTTCCATCACACTACTCCTTTTTCCTTTACGCTCGGTCGCGGACAAGTTATCAGGGGTTGGGATGAAGGTCTTGCTCTTATGAAAAAAGGAGAGAAAGGCACTTTGTATATCCCTTCTACCTTAGCTTATGGCGAACACAGCCCATCTCCCTTGATCCCTGCAAATGCGATCCTGGTATTTGATGTGGAACTTACTGATATCAAAGCAGCTGATGCGCCAAAGGAAACTGAAAAAGCCCCGGCACCTGCTAAGATACACCCTGCTCCTAAAAAAGGAACTAAGAAATAATGAAAATTCTTTTTTATAGCGTTTTTTCAATGTGGTATTTGCTCCTGGCAAATACCACATTTGCTTATACCCATGCCGATACGCTTCGTGGCAGTAATGGCATAGGCCGTTATTGGTGGGATGTACAGCATTATCAACTCAGTGTGCAGTTCGATTCAGGCTCCAGTAATATAAAAGGAGAAACCGTCTTAAGCTTTATAGTAACAGACCATCCGCATGATAGCATGCAAATAGATTTGCAGGATTCAATGCAAATAGATCATGTATCGCTTGGCACAGAAGATTTAAACTATACAAGAGAAAAAAACGTTTATTGGATAAAATACCCTTTCAGTAAATGGGAAATAGGACAAAATAAAAAAATTAGCATTACTTACCACGGCGCTCCGCGCATTGCAACTAATCCGCCCTGGAACGGAGGTTTTGTCTGGACAAAAGATGAAATGGGACATCCCTGGTACTCAGTTGCCTGCCAGGGCCTTGGCGCCAGTGTATGGTGGCCATGCAAAGACATACAAAGCGATGAGCCCGAACAAGGAATGGATATCATCTATAAAGTGCCCTGGGATTTAAAATGCGTAAGCAATGGCAAGCTGGTAGAAACTAAAAAAATTGCCAACAATTATACCGAATGGCA
>CAIYVS010000728.1 GCA_903929655.1 uncultured Bacteroidota bacterium
CTTATGCGCTCATTTTACTGTAAAACTTTTAAAGGTATTATTCTCTTAGTTTTTCTTTTTTCTGTTAAACTCAATGCCCAGTGGACCCAATTAAACAGTGGTACTATATCTGACCTTTGGGGAGTTTATTTTATTAACAGCGATACCGGGTTTGTAGTTGGCGGAGATGATGTTACCCAGAGCATAATATTAAAAACTGTTAATGGCGGTGCCAGTTGGCTTAATGTGTATTCAGACACGGTACGGGAAGGCCTGGAGTCGATTGCATTTACAGATGCACTTCATGGGTTTGTCGTGGGTTACAGGGGAAACGTGCCTGAAATATTAGTTACTAATGACGGCGGAGATACATGGCATAATTACAGCGGCAGCCTACCTGTGCAAGGTGATTTTAGTTGTGTACGATTTTTGGATGCGCAAACTGGTTTTATAACAGGGAGTAATTTATCAGTTTATGGAATGAAGACTACAGATGGCGGTAATACATGGTCAGATTTGCCTGCGGTTACAAATGATTTTACAAGCATCTGTTTTGCCAGCAATAACAATGGTTTTTTATGCTCCTTTTTCGGTGGCATTTATGCCACAAGTAATGGAGGAACTTCGTGGAGTATGACAGGAGGTACAAGTGTCGGGATCTGCCATGGTATTGCATTCCCAACACCGGCTACAGGTATTGCGGTGGGCAATACCATAAATCCGGTTAACCCTTATATTTTAAAGACGGTCAATTCCGGCGCTTCATGGTCGCAGGTAAGCACTTCCTTGCCTGCGGGTAGTTTAAATGCGGTTGCATTCTCCGACCCCGCTACAGGATTTGCGGTGGGCAGTTCATCATCTGGTGCTGCTGTTATCATTTCAACAAGCGATTCCGGGAATCACTGGAGTTCTATGAGCCTGCCAAATATTAATTGTTTTTTATCGGCTGTTCATTTTCCCACACACAACGCTGGTTATGCAGTTGGCAATGGCGGCGTGATATTAAAGTACCAGGGTACTACCGGCGTGCAAAAATTACCTTGCCATATCAATACCTGTAGCATATACCCTAATCCGGCCACAGACAAGTTGGTTATAGAAAATGCCGCAGATGGTGCGAGTATAAGTATATTCAATGTTGTGGGCAGGCTTGTTTATAAAGGCACAATAAGCAGTAGCAGAGAGCTTATTAATATACAGAGTTTTGCACCTGGTTCTTATTTTGCCAGGATCGAAAATAATAATGGCGTAGAAGAAAAAAAGTTTGTGGTGAAACATTAACAAGGGCATCTGCATTTAATAAACTTATGCATGCATGGCATTGGTAGAAAATGTTCAATAATGCAGGGCTGTGGATATATCTGTCTGTCTATTATCGTTGTATATCGGGAATCCGTTTAAGGCTATTATTTAACATAAATTAACGCAAAAAGAGTGACGGATAATTAATTATTTGCTTAATTTTTCGGACTTATTTTTCACTAAAATTATTATTATATGGAAAACAGAGTTGTTCATTTTGAAGTGCAGGCAGATCATGTGGCGAGGGCCAGGAAATTTTATGAAGATGCATTTGGCTGGGAGATCAACCAGATGATGACTGCCGAACAGGGCGGTATGGATTACTGGGGCCTGAAAACCGGAACAGATGGCACTCCCGGTATAAATGGCGGATTGTACCAGCGTCCGGCAGATAATAAACTTTTTACCTACGATTGCACATTGCAGGTACAAGATATTGATAAAGCCATTGAGGATGTGAAAAAAGCTGGTGGCCAGATACGGGGAGAAAAAACGGAAATACCCGGAGTCGGTTGGTTTATAGGCGGTACGGATACTGAGGGGAACAGGTTCGGCATTATGCAGCCTACCCAGTGGCAGGCAAAATAAAGTGAAAGGCTTGCCATATTTTTTTTAGATCAAAAATCTAAAGGTTTTTCTTATGCCCTGAATTATAAAGGAGCTTTACTATTCTCATTTATTAATGCTCTGTTGCCTGTTTTGAACATTCTTATCGTCTTGGGGGATTGTTATACTAAGTTAGTAATTCCGGTGTGCTTGGGTACATTGCGGTAATTCGAAGTGGATAGGAAATATACCTACTTTAATACCAGTGAATCCCTTTGCAAAGAGACAGGTTTGGTTGGATATAAACTCGTTTGTGGCTACTCCGTATGCAGGGGTGCCTGAAAAAGGACACCCGTGCAGGACAGAAATTCAATCCAAAATGAATGAAAATAAAATACCAGAGGAATGATATGTGCCAGTTTATAGAAGATAATATTAGTAGCTTTTGAAGAAACTACAAACCAAGTGAGTATTATAATAAGCACACAAACAGCATAATAATATACCATTTGTGTGTTTATTTGTTTAAGTTTTTAGTCTCTATTTTCTTTCTTCGGCTTTCCTATCCATCTTTTCTTCCTTGTTTTCCATTTTCTCTGTTTTTTTCTCAGCTTTTCTTACCCTGTGCTTTCGCTGAGCCCTAGTTGCCTGGTGTTCTTTTTTCTCCATTTTGTCAGCTTTTTTTTCTGTTTTTTTGCCATCGACTTGTGCAAAGGCGCTGCTGAGGGAGAGTGCCATTATGGCTGTAATAATGTACTTTTTCATTTTTTTTATTTGAGAATTATTAATTACAAAGGTGCACAGGTTCAGGTTTTAAATCTTTATGTCTTTAATGGAAAATCTTGTATATATCACATGTTTTTGGGAAGTGGATGGGTGAAAACGTGATGGAAGAGAAAGAGCAAGATGCCGAAGCGTATGAGAACAAAAAAACTCCTTGCTCTATATATGTATATATGTATA
>CAIYVS010000729.1 GCA_903929655.1 uncultured Bacteroidota bacterium
AATAGAAAAAGCAAAAAAATTAATTGTCGTTGAGATCGTTGAATATGTTCCTAATTCGGTAGTCATCAAAACCATTATTAAGAAAACAAACGGTAATATAAGTGCGGTATCATTCGATTCAGGCGAGTCTTTGATTGGCAGAATTGCTCCCTGCGATACCTTCATCCAGGTCATTGAAGGGAAAGCTGAAATTATAATAGATGAAACGCCCTATTTACTTTTAACAGGCCAATCTATTATCATACCCGCTAATTCCCGCAATACTATCAGGGCTAATGAAAGATTTAAAATGCTGTCAACCTATATCAAAAACACATATGAAGACGACTGTTGATCACAATACCTGGCAGCTATGTTTTTATTACAGGAAATTATCTCAAAGCTATAAAGATGGATATTAATGTTGAATTTTTATTTAGACATAAGAACTACTGCTGCGATATTTATATAGACACTTCAGAAGACCCTATGTATATATTCATTCAGCTTCATGATACCAAACTAATAGACAGATTTGGTACTGATATAACAATAAAAACAGATTTTGAACAATGCCTTCCATTCCATGATGATTTTTATCCCGATTTAATTGAATTAAGAACTGCCATATTTGATACCGTAAAAACCATTCCCGAAAGCATTGCAGCTAAAGCAAAACTTGTAGAATACAATTATCGGCATTATGGGAATATGAAAAGTACTTTACTTGGAAGCCTCAATACCTGGAGTCAAGCCTAAGAGGGCTTATATCACTTAAAGAACTTCGCCCCTACATTTCGAATGTATGAATAATGCAACTTATTCCTAAAATTATGTAACAATTCC
Organism: uncultured Bacteroidota bacterium; assembly: GCA_903929655.1. Lineage (GTDB taxonomy): Bacteria > Bacteroidota > Bacteroidia > Chitinophagales > Chitinophagaceae > JABDGU01. The sequence continues at coordinate 826 of CAIYVS010000729.1, forward strand.
AGCTGCTGGCCTGCCTACCTTTAAACAAGCAAAATTTGTATTGCAGAAAGCAAGGCTTTTTAATTTATAAAAGAAGTACAATATGGATACAATAATAATGGATGTCAGATCAAAACAAAGAATGGGCATAATAAGCTACATCCCGCTTATAGTTTTCGGTATTTGTTTTATCTACTATCTCTCTGTATTAAAACCTGTATTTGCAGGAAACACACCGGGAAATCAAATTGGCTTCAATACCCAAACCAGCCTGCACTATAATACACTTTTTATGCTGTTAGCCATTTCCGGAATTATATCCGCCGCGGTGCTTATCTATTTCATCGTTCACCTTGCACGCGTAAAACATTTAAGCAGTGCTAAAAAAATTCAATGGCTCGTTTTTCTCACGGCATTTGTGCCCCTTGCATTGCCACTATTCTGGCATTTCGAAATAAATAAAGAGCCTGGAATACTTGAAATATATCCGAATATAGAATAGCAGTTTCCATTACAAGTTCCTTTTCATAACATTCTCATTAATCTTAAAAGCATACCATATGTATTCATCAGAAAATAGACTAGGCATAGAGATACGTGTATTTTATCGGGGTATTAAAGTCAGTGATGATTTTTTGGATAAGAATCAAAATATTCAAATGCAATACCCCACTAAAGAAGTTTTTGTGCAAAGCTATAACCAACTTAAAAGCAATATGCAGCCGGGCAAAAAATCTATTCTGGAAATATCGGAAAACGGAATATCAGAATATCCAAACGTGCTGTTTTAAGAGGATAGATACATCGCAATTGTTGCCTTTGTTGATCCGCCTTTGTTGCGACTGCAGGGTAGGCTTTGCTGCGGGAACACCAATAAAGGCAAATTTGGTGCGAAGTGCCATTGTTTCGTAAGTATTCGGCCATAAGTTGCAAAAATGTTTTTTACTTCTGTAAAACAAAATTGGCCATATAGGCGAGGCAGGCAATACCGGTTGTATAGACAAGCACCACATAAATACTGCCCACGATGTTCCGGAAATTGCGCTTGAATGTAAAGTTCTCGATCTTAAGCGAGAATAAAAAGAATATAACGGCAGTGTAAACAAAGGAATACCAGGCACGGGAGAAAAGTCGTTCCCAAAATCTGTAACTCCTGAACTGTACATCTTTTGCTTCAAAAAAGGATACTGTATATACGTGCTCCCTTAAAAAGGGCAGACACAGAAAAGTAATGAAAGTGAAGAAGACAAGAAAAATGCCAGCCCAGTAGAACACCCATTCCTTATGGTAGCCGTAGCAATTCCAAACATGGGGAATGAAATTATGGCCATGTTTGAAGTCTTGGTATTCCACATCTAAGGTTTTATAGCTCAGTTGCTGTCCTTGGTCGGCAAAGACCTTTAATTCCCGCTCATATATGGACATGATATCATTATCGGTCAAACGGCGTGGCACTATACCTTTATCAATAATTTTTTCTATAAATCCGACTATCACGCTATCCCGCAAAGGGGGCATCTCACCCCAAATATCTTCTTTCCAAAAATGCTCTATGAACTTATTATATAAAGTAGATTTGAAATTATCGTTACAGGCATAACGGCAATAAGGGAAAATGGTGTAAAGGTAGTTCCGGAACTCACTATTATGATATAATGAATCCTTTATGCGAGGGATATTTAAAGTGAGAGTATCTTTTCCTATAATAACAGCAGTTAGATATTTTATTGAATCATGAGGAATGTAAAGCGTATCATTATCAAATTTAAGATTATAATCATTCATCATAGCAATGCGCTTGTCATGTATAAAGTAATAACTTCCCTTGATCTTTACGGAGTCCTTGACCTGAATTCTTCGAACAGACAGATCATTGTACCCTGTGTAAAGAAATAATAATCTGAAATGCTGGTAGTCTATTTTTATTTGGGGGATGTCGGATCGGTAAAGGTTAACATAGTGCCATCTTCGCACATTATTCGAATAAAGTCGGGCACTGTCAAAATTTGCTGCAGTAAAATCTACTTCATTTTTCAACATGTTATTTCCGGAGAAGCGGAAAAAATATTTTCAGCCCAAATGCGAGTTTAATAAAAGTATAAATGATTTATAATCAAGTAAGTAGGCCTTATTTTAACAAATAAACCCTAGTAAACCAAACAAAAAGCGGAAAAAAATCTGGTTTTTCCTACAAAGCGGAAATTTCTCTGCAACAAGTGGAAATAGCAAGCTAAGAAAGTACACGGAGGCATTTGTATTATATATTATAACTCAAGAAATGCCGAAAACTGATAAATAACAATTACGCTCTTAGCGTCTCTGCTCCCTGCCCGGCCAAATGCGGCCCTCTGAGCTAAAATTAAAAATTCCTGATAAATATCATCCCAAAACCCTGATTTATGTCATGTCCCAAACTCAAAAACTAGAGTTCCTTTACGTATAAATTTCCCATACAAAATAAGACCTGTTTATGGCTATTAAAATAACAGATGAATGTATCAATTGTGGCGCCTGCGAACCCGAATGTCCTAATGGCGCAATTTATGAAGGCGGAATAGAATGGCGCTTTTCCGACAAAACAAACGTAAAAGGGCATTTCACAGCCAGCTCTGGTTTGACTGCCGAGGCAGACGCAGTTCATCCCCCCCTTTCCGCAGACTATTATTATATAGTTACTGATAAGTGTACAGAATGTGTAGGCTTTCATGAAGAACCCCAGTGCGCCTCAGTTTGCCCTGTAGATTGCTGCGTACCGGATACGGACAATGTGGAATCAAAAGAAGAACTCGCTATGAAACAAAAAGCGCTTCACCCCTGATATTTAAGATCAATTATGAACACATTAGAAAAGAAAGCAACCAATACTGCTAAGATCATACAAACAGAAAGCCTTGTAGTACGCTTTTCAGGCGATTCAGGCGATGGCATGCAACTGACAGGTATGCAATTTACAGATACTGCGGCCATGCTTGGAAATGACCTCAGCACCTTCCCCGATTATCCTTCAGAAGTTCGCGCGCCTATTGGCACAATAGCAGGCGTTTCAGGTTTCCAGGTACATATTGGCAGTAGGGAGATATTCACACCCGGCGACCAGTATGACGTATTAGTGGCCATGAACGCAGCGGCACTGAAAGTTGACCTGCCAAGGCTCAAAAAAGGTGGAATCATCATCGCAAACCTGGCTGGCTTCGATGGGAAAAATCTGCGCTTAGCGGCCTATCCCGAAAACGTAAACCCGCTTGATGACGGCTCCCTGGACAATTTTATAGTTTACAGTATTGATGTCACAAGACATACCAAAGACGCACTCTCAGGCACTGGCCTCGGCATGAAGGACATTGAGCGCTCAAAAAATATGTTTGTACTCGGCCTCTTGTTCTTCATTTTCGACAAACCTTTAAATCATACCATAAAATTCATCGAAGAAAAATTTGCAAAGAAACCGGAGATAGCCACCGCAAACATCAGGGCCCTCAACGCTGGCTGGAACTTTGGCGACAATACGGAAATATTCACCACGCGCTTTAGTATTTCTGCAGCAAAACTCCCAACGGGCGAGTACAGGAACATCACAGGCAATCACGCCACAGCAATAGGCCTCATTGCAGCCGCCGAAAAATCCGGTCTGCCACTATTCATTGGCTCTTATCCCATAACTCCTGCCACAGATATCTTACAGGAGCTTTCTAAATACAAATCAAACGGCATTAAAAGTTTCCAGGCAGAAGATGAGATCGCAAGCATTTGCTCCGCCATTGGTGCAGCCTACACCGGCGACCTGGCAGTAACAACTACCTCAGGTCCTGGCATGTCATTAAAAACAGAAGCATTAGGTCTGGCTACCATGCTCGAGCTACCCCTCGTTGTTGTGAATGTGCAGCGTGGCGGCCCTTCCACAGGCTTGCCTACAAAAACAGAACAGTCCGATCTTTTACAGGCAATGTTTGGCAGGCATGGCGAAGCACCGCTTCCGGTACTGGCAGCATCTTCCCCTTCCGACTGTTTTAATACAGTATACGAAGCATGCAGAATTGCAGTGGAACATATGACACCAGTTATCTTCCTCAGTGACGGCTATATTGCCAATGGCTCAGAACCATGGCGCTTTCCGCAGCAAGATGAACTCTCTTCCATACATGCACACTTCATCAATACGGTGAATGGTGATAATGGAAATTTACTCCCTTACAAACGCGATGAAAAATTAGTACGCCCCTGGATCAAACCCGGAACAAAAGGATTGGAGCACCGCATAGGTGGCCTGGAAAAACAAAACGAAACAGGCAACGTTTCCTACGATGCAGGCAACCATGAAACCATGGTAAAGCTCAGGGCAGAAAAAATTCAGAAGATAGCAGAATATATCCCCCTGGTAAAACCGGATAGTGGTAATGCTACAGGCAATTTGGCTGTGCTGGCATGGGGTTCCACTTATGGCTCTATTAAAACCGCCGTTCGCGAACTCATCAATGAAGGCTATGATATTGCACATATCCACCTCCATCACATCAACCCATTCCCGATGAACCTCGGCGAACTATTGCATGGCTATGATAAAATACTCATCCCCGAAATGAACAGTGGTCAGTTACTGCAGTTGATACGTGCTAAGTATTTGTTACCTGCCATTGGCTTTTCAAAAGTACAAGGCCAGCCATTTACCACAGCAGAGATGAAAGAGAAAATAATTGAAGAACTTAAAAAGTAAAACAATGACCACATCAATAATAGAAATAGAAGAACCTTCAAAACTAAGCTCTAAAGATTTTGCTTCAAACCAGGAAGTAAAATGGTGCCCCGGCTGTGGTGATTATTCTATACTTAAACAAGTACAAAGCGTATTCCCCGATCTGGGTGTACCAAAAGAGAACATCGTTTTTATTTCGGGCATCGGTTGCTCCTCCCGCTTCACATACTATATGGACACCTATGGCATGCATAGCATTCATGGCCGTGCTGCAGCTATTGCATCAGGCGTAAAAGCTGCCAATCCCGATCTCAGTGTATGGGTCATCTCCGGCGATGGAGATTCTTTTTCGATAGGCGGGAATCACTTTATACATTCCATGCGCAAAAATTTTAACCTCAATTATTTAGTCTTCAACAACCAGATATATAGCCTTACAAAGGGCCAGTATTCCCCTACTTCCGAGAAAGGAAAAGTAACCAAAACCAGCCCCTATGGCTCTATTGAAGAACCTTTTAATCCTTCAGAGCTCGCACTGGGCGCCAAAGCAAGTTTCGTGGCCCGCACCCTGGATCGCGATCCCAAACATATGCAGGCTGTTTTAAAGCGCGCCAATGAACACAAAGGAACTTCCTTTGTAGAAGTATATCAGAACTGCCCCGTATTCAACGATGCCACATTCTTTGCCTTCTCCGATAAAGAAACCAAAAAAGAAGAAGCCATACTACTTGAGCAGGGCAAGCCGCTTATCTTCGGCAATGACAATGAAAAAGGAATAAAATTTGAAGGCTTAACTCCCGTTATAGTAAACCTCAACGAAAGCAGCATTTCAACAAATGATCTTTGGATACACGACGAAAAAGACAAAACCAAGGCCAATATTCTTGCCCGCTTCTTCGATACCACTTTCAACGGCGAGCATTTCCCACGTCCATTCGGCGTCTTCTACACAGAAGACCGCCTCACATATGATGAAGGTATGACTGAACAAATTAAAGAAGTTACTGCCCGCAAAGGCAAGATGCCATTAAACAAGATCCTTTCCGGCGATAAGACCTGGCATATTGCATAAATACACAGTAATCAAGCACATACCTTTATGTTTTGTGCAGCTCATTTGCAAATTGTAAATGAGCTGCATATTTTTTTCGCATCTCCCAACCATTTTTAATTTTTATTCGTCTTCTTGTACGGATCTGCATTTTTACCCTTACACTATTTTATAATTTTTAAAAATCCTGAAAAATGCACAAAGTCTACATTCCATTGCTATGCTTATTCATGGCAAACACTGCTTCAGCACAACAATTTGTAAGCGGCAGTTTTGAGCCAACTGTTGCTGTAAATGCTTGCAATACCGTCAGCAACGCTACATTCAATTATGAAATGAGTGGCGCTGCCAATGCCTTCGGAACATTAGCAAATACCGCGTATGACGGCATATATTTTAACGATTCAGCATGCCACGATACAACGGCCAAACTTGGTTATTATTCCCTAGCAATGGACTGGGCAAGTAGCGGGTACACTGCAATTGCACTCAAGGTAAGCCCTGCCATGCAGGCTGGTCACTCTTATACAGGTTCATTCTGGTATTCAGCATCACTCTATTTTTCTTCCTGCAATTTTCAGATAGGCTATTCAGCAGACAGCTCCACCTTTGGCACACTAATAAACAGCTACTATGCACCTGGCATTTTTGTTATCAATTGGCAACAAGGCACATTCACTTTTACACCTTCTGTTACCTGTAAGTGGATCACCATTCAGACTACTGCATCTACTCAAAATAACAGCATGTCGCCTTATATGTACACCTTGCTCGATGCCTTTTCCCTTAGCAGCACTTCATCTGTAAACGAAGTAGAATCAAATAATGACGCTATCAGAATAGTCCCCAACCCTGCAAATAATGCAGCTTATATCACTTTCAATAACACTGTTTTTCAGAATGATGTAGATGTCACCATCACAGATATGGCTGGTCGCAGCATTTAGAAAAACCAGCAACATCTTGCCATGGGTGCAAACTGCATAAAACTCGATCTGGGAAATATACCCGCAGGTATCTACTTAATAAATCTTACAAGCGGAAAAGAAACTGCTACACAAAAATTGATACTGACAAAATAAACTCTTTATAAATTTCTTATTCCAAACGAGTCTCATGCCGGGGCTCGTTCCTGTTAATGCTTGATGGAATTTAAATATAAAGAATTTATTTAAAAATAATACTATTTTTATGCCTGCTACAAGCTTATGAAAAATATTTTTACCCGCAGGATAGCAATTATATTAGTATTGATTTTCGTATTTGGCTCAGCCATATTTCTATATCTCTTCGCTTTAAAAGTTGATCGGAAATATAGCGACCTGATAATCGCTGAAACAGAAAACACGGAGAACATAAACAAAATAACCTACAATATAAGTTATAGCCGCATACTGCTTTCTAATATTTTATATTCCTCAAATACAGATTCCGTTGCAGCATTTCAAAAACAATGGGAATCCTGTATTTCAACAAATGCTGCTACCTTCGACACACTTTCAAAAAAAATATTCTTACCCGAAAAAAATAAGAATGAACTTTACAATATAAGCAGATCAGAAAAAAATTACACCGGGCTATGCAGAGAATTTTTTGAACTTAAACACAATGCGGGCAATGATTCCCTAATGTATGTTTTAAGGATTAAAATACTTCCCGCATATAAAACCTACCTTGATAACTTAACTACTCTACTGGAGCTCAATAATAAAAAACTCATAGAAATCAGTGACCAATTGACTATTGAAAATAAAAACACCGGGCTAATTTATCTCTCCATGGGAATATCCCCATTTGCTTTTCTTGTTGTCTACCTCAGCTTTGGCATTTTCCTGTTGCTATATATTGCTTTTCTAACTTTCAGGCATGATAAGGAATAAAGAAGAAGGCACTAATCATAGCGCCTTCTTCTTTATTATCAACCAATTAATTTTTATACTGCAAAACTTTCTCCGCAACCGCAGCTACGGCTTGCATTAGGATTACTAAAGTGGAAACCTTTGCCATTCAGGCCATCAGAGAACTCAAGTGTGGTATCACAAAGATACAAAAAGCTTTTAAGGTCAGTAACAAGCTTCAGTCCGTTATCTTCGAACACCTGGTCTTTAGGTTGCGTTTCATTGTCAAAATCCAGCTTATAGGACAGGCCGGAGCAACCACCGCCAACAACACTTACACGGATAAAGTAATCATCACCTAAACCAGCCTCCTGTTTTAGATGTATTACTTTCTCTTTCGCTTTTTCACTTATGTATATCATACCACTTACTTGAAGAAAAAAGCTGTCATGGTGAAAGGCTAATTTCTTTATTATCTATCGTGCTATTATTATTAATGTGCTTTTTGTTCAAGTACCAATTCAGGCAGGCCATTCTTCACCCTGTAATCATTGATGGCTGCTTTGATAGCATCTTCTGCCAATACAGAGCAATGTATCTTCACCGGCGGCAGGTTCAGTTCTTCCACAATATCCATATTGTCTATGGTCAATGCCTGGTCAACTGTTTTGCCTTTCAGCCATTCTGTGGCAAGCGATGAAGATGCGATAGCGGAACCACAACCGAAGGTTTTGAATTTTGCGTCTTTGATAAGCCCGCTTGCTTCGTCAACTTCAATTTGCAGGCGCATAACATCGCCGCATTCGGGTGCACCAACAAGACCTGTACCTACGTTTTGTTTTGCTTTATCAAGTGTCCCAACATTCTTGGGATTAGTATAATGATCAAGAACTTTTTCTGAATATGCCATGTTAATTTTTTTTGTGTGTTGTAATAATCGTTTTCAATTAATGATGCGCCCACTCTATTGCGTTAATATCCACGCCTTCCTTAAACATTTCCCAAAGGGGACTCATTTCCCGCAACTTGGTCACTGTTTCCGAAACCGCTTTAATAGTATAATCTATCTGTTCATCTGTTGTAAACCTACCCAGGCCAAAACGTAATGAGCTATGCGCAAGGTCGTCACCCAATCCCAGGGCCTTCAATACATAAGAAGGTTCCAGGGAAGCAGAGGTACATGCAGACCCGCTTGACACTGCTATATCTTTATTAAAGCCCATCATCAAGCCTTCACCTTCTACATATTTAAAGGATATATTAGTAGTGTGAGGTAAGCGATGTTCCTTATTACCATTCAGGTAGGACTCTTCCAGTTGCATTAAGGCATTTTCGAGCCTGTCACGCATTTTACTAAGGCGTTTAGCCTCGCTTTCCATTTCATTCATGCAAAGCTCGCATGCTTTACCAAGGCCTACTATACCGGGTACATTCAATGTACCGCTGCGCATACCACGCTCATGACCACCGCCATCCATCTGGGCAGTGACTTTCACGCGCGGGTTTTTACGGCGTACATATAATGCACCAACTCCTTTCGGTCCATATATTTTGTGCCCGCTGAACGCCATCAGGTCAATACCATCTGCCTGCACATCCACAGGAACCTTGCCTACCGCTTGCGTAGCATCTGTAAAGAACAGCACACCATGCTTACGAGCAAGCTTACTTATTTCCTTTACTGGCTGTATAACACCTATTTCATTATTGCCATACATGATTGCTATAAGAATAGTCTCGGGCCTAATAGCCTTTTCCAGTTCATTCAAATCAAGGAGACCATCAGCCTGAACTTCCAGGTAAGTTACCTGTGCGCCTTGTTTTTCCAGGTGCTTGCAAGTATCCAGTACCGCTTTATGTTCTGTAGTGCACGTAATAATGTGGTTACCCTTGGATGAATACATTTCATAAACGCCTTTAAGAGCAAGATTATCACTTTCTGTGGCACCAGAAGTAAAAATGATCTCTTTGGGATCTGC
>CAIYVS010000730.1 GCA_903929655.1 uncultured Bacteroidota bacterium
CCTGCAATTGTTTTCTGAAATAATCGGCACTATTATAATAATTAATCCTATCAAACAGTTTACTTACTATTTGCGCGCGTTCTGTATAATCCTTTTTTAATAATATGCGGATTGAGTTCAGGTAAGTTTCCCTGGTTTGGTCGTGAGAGATAATACCTTCAAATTCAGGTTGTATGTCAAGAATTAAAGAGGTATTCGGCGGAGCATAACACAATATAGGATATGCTCCCAATTTTATGCTTTCTAACATAGCAGTCAGGGAACTAAATGGCATACTATCAAGATAGAAGTCAGCCGCCAACTGGTAAAGTTTAGGCCCTTCTATAATACCAAGCAAATGTATTCTTTCATGAATAGTATAATTTAGTACCTGGAGCTTATCCTTCTCTGATATGCCTACAATGTAAAAATGAATATCAGCATCCATACCAAGAATTTCTCTTACAACAGAGAAGTAATCATGTGCTTTACTCGGAACAAATTTCCAATAGGATGCGATTGTAAGAAATACCTTTTGATCCTCTTTAATTCCAAGTTGCGCTCTCGCAGTATGTCTTGTTATTCCACCAGCTACCTTATCTATTATTATAGGTATTGTAATATTATTTCTTATTCCTCTTTTTGTTTCTGATATTACTGAACTAAAAACACGATAGTTAATGCACAAATCCGTTATCATAGCACCCAACCACGATACATGATCTGTATGATTAATACAAATAACAGGTGGCTTGTCGGGTGTAGATAATATCAAAGAAGGTATAGAATCGTAAGGATGGTGATTTAAAACAACGATATCAAAATTATTTAAAATAGAGAATAAATACTTTGCAGTATCAACAGTATTCTGTTTTTCAGTACAGAAAATACTTCTAATGCTGTCACCTTCCAGTTTGTTTATTCTTGCAGGAACATTATTCCTGGTTTGTTTCGTCAAAAATAAATAATGTTCGTTCTCTTTATCAATATTAATATATTGCTCAAATAATCGCGTATGCCCGCCTATATCGTATAAAGTGGTAGCTATATGTAATACTTTATACTTTTTTTTGCTCTCCTCGATATTCAAATGCAAAGGCTCTACATTGCCTGTAATCTGGGAACCAATATTTTTTAACTCTTTTTCAAGTGCGTAAGAAAAATAAGATCCTGTATGAAACACTTTGAAATTAAAATGTGCTATATATTCTATCCTTTTTATCTTTTCTGCAATTGAACATTCATGGTTGATTGCATCGTCAACCATAATACTATTCAGTTTGTTTGCCTTTCTTAAAATAAGCTTTGCAGTCACGTTGATTATTCTATATGATTAATGCTCCAGTCAAAATACGGCCGTAACAATGCGGAGTCCTCAAATGAAGCATTCAGGTACTTCGCATCTCTGAACTTTATATTAATGTAAAAGGCATCCGCTAACGATATATTAAACCTATTTGTATGATAAAAGAAAAAATCAATTTTATATTCACGGGTGGTTAATAAATTAGGAGGTATCCTGCATACTGATTCATAAACTCCAGGCGCAAGAACATGATTATAGCACTCGCTATCAGACAACTGTGATAATATTATAGTATGGCCGGTACCTCTATCTTTTATAAATACTACAATCCTAAAATCTGAATAATGATCACAAGCATTGAATTTACACTTCACTTGTATGATCTCATCAGAATAAAAAGTATTTCTTCTCACTGACTTATCATCTGTCATTTCCACCGATAAAAGTTCAAAACTATCATGGTTACCCATTTTGTCAGTATACTCCTTTATCTCCTTGCCATCAATAAATACCAGCCCCTTGCTTCCGCCTTTGTCTGATCGTTCAAGGTACTGCTTGATAATGCTATCTTTAGGCCCCTGGTCTATCATCATACCATTCTTCAATAACATACATTTGTTGCATAAAACACTTATTGCGTCCATATTGTGGCTAACAAACAATACAGTCCGGCCCTGTTTTTGAGATACCTCACTCATCTTTCCAAGACACTTGCTCTGAAATTCAAAATCTCCCACAGCCAGCACTTCATCCACTATCAGTATCTCAGAATCCAGGTGAGCCGCAACCGCAAAAGCCAGCCTAACATACATACCTGACGAATATCGTTTTACCGGAGTATCTATATACCTTTCAACGCCTGCAAAACTTACTATTTCATCAAATTTTCTTTTTATCTCAGCCTTACGCATACCTAAAATGGCGCCATTCAGATAAATATTCTCTTTCCCGCTTAATTCAGGATGAAAACCTGTACCAACCTCAAGCAAACTTGCAACTCTGCCTTTTATCTTAATTTTTCCTGTAGTTGGTGACGTTATTCTCGAAAGTATCTTAAGCAAAGTACTTTTCCCTGCACCATTTTTCCCTATTATACCAACAGCATCCCCTTCCGAAACTTCAAAGTTGATGTCTTTTAAGCTCCACACAATATCACTATCCCCCGCTTGAGTACGATCATTTGTCTGTCCTATCTTCAAAAAAGGATCTTCTTTGCCACGCATTTTTGCAACAAATCTCTCAATATCGCGCGAAAGCGTACCTGTACCTATTTGTCCCAATTGATACATTTTCGAAATATTCTCTGCTCTTATTACAATACTCATTATATAGTATCTATAAAATTCTTTTCAACCTTGTTAAATATAATAATTCCGCCAACAAATAAAACAGCAGTAACCGCACAGCAATAAAGCAATTGCATCCAATCATGACTTCCCTTACCAAGAAATCCATACCTCGTCCATTCAACGATAGTTGTCATAGGATTAAGTTCCAGTATACGCTTGTATTTTGCCGGAGCAAGTGATAAAGGATATACAATAGGTGTCACATACATCCATAGCTGCACCCCAAATGAAACTATAAAACTCAAATCCCTGTATTTATTTGTCATAGCAGAAATAATCATTCCCAGGCCCAGGCCCAACGCTGCCATCAGCAATAACAATAAAGGAAAGAATAACAAATAAATATTAGGATGAATTCTTCCGATAGACAAATAATAAATGAAAACCGTAATAAAAAGAGCAAATTGCACACCAAACTTAACCAGGTTTGAGACCACTATGCTCAATGGCATGATAAGCCTGGGAAAATATACCTTACCAAACAATTGCGAATTGTCTCTGAATACAGTTGATGTCTTACTTAAAGTATCAGAAAAATATCCCCAACATACAACACCGGATAAATAGAAAACTATATGAGGTAATCCATCAACCGACAAATTAGCTATTCTGCCAAAGAGCAGCGTGAATACAATTGTCTGAAAAATAGGTTGTATAAAAAACCATATTGGCCCGAAAACAGTTTGCTTATAAAACGAAATAAAATCTCTTTTCACAAACAAAACCAACAAATCCCTGTAATGCCAGAGATCGTATAAGTGCAGGTCTAAGAGCTTCTTTTTCGGCTCAATAACCATATCCCACTCTTCAAATTGCAAGCCGGACTCTGTGTTGTTAACTAAACTCATGTATTAATAATGTTGTCTGTTTTATAAAACCCCAAATCCGGTCAATGACTTATTATCATTGTCGGCGAAATATTTTATTAAATTTTTGTAAAAAATATCATGTTCAATGCCGCCAATCTTTTCTATTTCTTCAATATACCTGTTAAAACCTCGCTTAGTTTCTTCATATCCCCCACCTTGAACGTTATAATCAATAATGTCAGATTTAGCTGCTATAAGCTCTGCAGTCCAGTACAACATTCTTATCGCTATATCTTTGTGCTCGTCGCTTAATTTTGTTTTAAAAGTAATTGACGATAGCGCCTTATAATATTCTTCCCTTGTTTCACAATTAATTGTAAAACCAAACATGCTATAATAAGAATAACCAGCCAAGATAGGTTTGATATTAAAAATGGGAGCTTCGAGCCCTACAGTCCCTCTTACAGTAACTATAGAATCACTTATCTCCAGTACCGATTTTGCATTATAGTTTTCCGGCACATATTTTACATTATTCTTCTTCATCAATGCAGGTACAATACCTGTTTCGTCATACATGCAGGCAAGGGGGTGATCTTTTACTACCCAGTTTACATGTCCAATTGTCTTAATAATACTTATTGTCTCCATGCACCATTCAAAATAGCTTCTGTAAATCATTTTTTGTTCGTAATGATTTGCATCGGCAAAGGCATGCAAGTATATAGTACAAATAGGCAGATCTGGATTCATATCCAGATCTTTAACAAATTCAGCCCGGTTTACCACTCTTTTGTCTTTACGGAATGGCTCATCAGCACTAAACAATTTTTCTTCCCCCTTGAATCTCTTATCAATATACGATTTCAAAACCTCAGAATCAATTTTCATCAACTCTTTATACATTGGTTCGCTAACATGAAATCGTGAGAAATATATTTCATTCTCCTCTTCCACCTTAAAAATGCCACCCTTTAAATGTAAATAAGATTTCACATTATATTTCAATCCAAGTCTGGGTAAAATACCAAAATAAAGGTAATCAGCATGCGACAGAAAACTGTCTGTAAGCTTATATTTTTGAATGATTTTCAAATTTCTATGATAATAGTAGTACGCATTTTTTATTGTTCCGTCAAACTTAGAACAGGAAAAATCTAAAGTATACTTATCACTACTATATCGTAAAACAGTATCAGTCACCAGATCCCCAACAAACAAATCGTCAATTTTCATTTCCGGCAACTCCTTTTTAAAAAATTTAAGTAAGAGCTTATCAATTTTATAATGAAGTGCAGATTTGAGTTTAATACTTTTATTAAGTTCCGTAATATTAATTGGAATATAATTCAGAGCCCTATATACTTCACTCGAAAAGCTATTCGGTTCATCTATAAAATAAATATCGGCTTCATACCTGGTATTAAGTATATGAGCCATGTAAATAAATTCAACAATATAGGTAGGATGATGAAACCCATCTATAAATACCCTCTTTTTTGAACTGTGCCTTTTCGCCTTATATTTTTCCTGAAAATTCATCTTAATACAATTGGGGTTTAAACAAATTCGAAGGCCTGCATGCGGCGCCATTTAAGAAAACAAAGAATTAAACTCATGCTTCATCTCATCAATGCTACGCACAACAATTCCGATATTATTTGATTCCAGCGGATCTGTATTGGTATACCCTATCAGGCATCTTAACACTTTCTTATTCATTACTACACTCTCAATCAGAATACTTGAAAAAATACCTATCACCATATCAGAGTAAAACAACAGGGAATTACAATCAACCTTATCATCTGCAATAATATATTTAAGATCGTTTAAAGGAGTTACAGCCTCTAAAATCTCTCGCTTCTGATTGGGATGCATTTTGATAAACAGCGTATAAGATTTGTCGTCCAGCTCGTCCAAACAATATTTGATATCCTTAAAAACGCGAGCTTCATCCGTTCCGTATTTTTCAACTCCGCCAACGTTTGAAAGAGGATCGGGCGCATAAACAAGCAATTTATTGCCAATAGGTATATTCTGATATCTGAAGAAAGCTTCTTTATCAATATTAGGTTTCCAATTTCGAAGCCACTGGTGATAAAAATTTCCGCTAACCAGGAATCTATCTTTCGGCAACTCAGTTTCAAGACCTATTTTTCTCGCTTTTTCATCTATCACGCAAATATTATCCGGGAAGACATATACATCATTTAATAAAAATCGTTCCTCAAACTTTGTATAATGATCAATAAACGAATAAGAGACTACTCCATTCCTCTTAGCCTCCTTAACAAACTGTAACTCTATCTTAGAGGTATAAGAAGTCCCCGTAAACAAAAAATCTGGCTTAAAATTTTCAAATACGTGAAGCTCATCCCCTTCCTTATATCGCTCTACATCTAAACCAAAATCATCAAAGAAAGAGTAAGTTCGGTCCGATACGATCTTATAAGCAGTAAGTGTCTTTAACATTGTTATAAATGCCAACACAGGTTTAGCTCCACCCGGATCACTAAACACAAACAAACCTCTGCCCTTCAGATCAGGAAACATTACTGTATATAATGAGTGGCGATTATAGCATTTTCGGGCAAGAGGCAGGGAACCTCATCTATAATAGGATACGCCAGCAAACTATCTTTCGAATAATAAGAGCCTCTTTCTAAACTTAGCTCTGTTAATGTTATAGGACAAGCCAATTCAAAACCTGCTTGCCTGTCCTCATTCTTTTCAATTATAATAATACCTGTAGGATTCAACGGATTGCTTGAAACCCCAAGTAATCTGTACTCTATAACATTGTAACCCAGGGACAATACCGTATTATATATCTCTGTCGCATAACCCAGTTTCTTCATCCTTTGCTTGCCCTCATCACCGGCAAATTCATACGACTGTTCAATAAGAATCAAATATCTTTTTGCGATCCTGTATAATTCCATAATACACTCTTCTTCCTTACCACCATTTGCGTCGATAGAATGTGCAGTATATACAACATCAATAGAATGGTCATTTAACGGGATAGAGAACATGTCACCAGTAAACAAAAACAAACCGTCTATTGCAAATTTTTCAGCATATTTTTTCGCAAACTTTATCCTCGACCATGATATATCAAAACCATACGTCCGTTTAGGTTTATGAACAAGCTTTTTGAAAACATTACACAAGGTCGTCGCTTCACCCACGCCAGCTTCCATTAGGGTATCATAAGGACCCAGATTATTCAGTACCCAGGATATTTTAGCAGTATATTCATCTGTAAAAGAAAAATTCTCTTCCACCCTTTTTATATAAGAGCCTGCCTGTAGATCATAACTGATCATAATAGCTTCCTTCGAATTAGTATTCTGTTCGGTGATAGTTTTAAGATAGCTCATAATATTTCCGCCATCTTTATATACTTCAGCTATTTTCTTTAAAGTTTTATTTAATTGCATGTTTATACACTTTGAAGTGATAGCTCGTTTATATTCTCGGCAACTTTATGAAACGCATTTACCACATCGTCCATATCATCCTTACTCATACCCGGACGCATATATTCATGGAGGAAAAGCTCTTCAAAATGTAGTTTCTCAGCATTAGGACAGATACCCTTACTATAATCTACAGTTCCTTTATATTTTTCGCAATTAAATGAACAATGCGCTGCTCTTTGTTGATATAATGGTTGCAGATATAATGGCCTTACATAACCCGCTGCAATTAGAGGCGTATCCTCACGCAACACGGCAGAAGGTATCTCTGCCTTGATCGCGTTAATGAAAGTATTTCTGTCAACGCCTAAAACATCTTTGTTATA
>CAIYVS010000731.1 GCA_903929655.1 uncultured Bacteroidota bacterium
GTATCCTTTCGAGGGTGTCTATCGCTTGCTGTGTGAGGCTGGACTTCTTTTCCTGGTACCGGCCAAGGCTCAGCAGCCCCAGTCGCAATCCCCGTTAGAGGATGTTGTTAATGATATCAGGTCAAACAAGATCACTGATATAACGCGGTATTATGATAATATTGTGCCTATTACTATGAATAATGTACAATCCACCTATAGCCGATCGCAGGCCGAAATGGTGCTAAAAGATTTCTTCACCAAAAATCCCCCTATCGATCTCAGTATTTTAAACAGCGGTACCCCAAACAATACATCCAAATTTGCCATCGGCGATCTCATTACTTCTAATGGCAAATACAGTATTTATATCCTGCTCAAAACAAAAGATAATACCTATTTTCTCATCCAGGAGATAAGAATTAATAAAGAATAGTTTTACATAGAGGGATAAATAAGAGTGAACGATGCCCCGGCTTTTAGCTCAGGGCATCGCAGTTTTCAAAGATTATTCACAGTTCTTTGCTTCGGATATTTCACCGTATATCCCATTTTCAGCAGCTTCGATTCATTGGCGCCCATATGCAAAGTCCATTTCAGCTCACCATTATTTTCATTATAGTCTGCGCCTTCTTTTTGCTGGTCCTCTATCACTATATCATTATCATTGCTCACGGGCATCTGGTCCATCACCACAAGGTCTATAGCCTGCTTGCGTGTATTGCGGATGCTGGTAGTATATGCAATGGTCTCAAACGCATTCGCATTCAAAGTCTTCCTGCTTTTCAGTTCCTTATCCCGCTCTCTCTTTATCATGATCTTCTTATCCCTTCCAAGAGACAACGTCATTGTATCGGTCACCACCTGCATCTTTAGTTCGCCCTGGCCCACATAGCTGCCCTCGTAAAAAATACTGGTCTTTGCGGGTAGCAGGTTCAGGTTCTCCCAGTTCGTAACCTGTGCCTGCAGGAAAGCATCCTTATCCATCTTGGGTACTGCATAATAACGGTAAGTAGCTGGCAGCTCATAGGTTTTTACTGCCACAGCATGCTGTTGACCGTCAGAAGGAATGTTATATGGTATATCAATATCGAAAGTAGAATTGATACCCGAATTATCAGCAATCACATACTGGTTAATGGTAGTTGGTTTAGCCTGCACTACAACACCATCAACAATATATTGTTTGCCTGTGCTCCTTGCTCCGCTAATATGCAAGCTTCTGGATTCTAACTTTTCTATGTTTTCGCTTGTCATCATATTTGATGCATTGGCGTCGTATCTGTCTATCAAAGGAGTTTTGTATGCAGCTACTGATTGGTTCCCATTATTGTCGTAAACAGGCTTAGGAGGCATATAAAATGAGAGGTACCATGGGTTGAGCACCGGGGCCTCAGCATTCTCATTCGGGTTGCCCGTTGATAGCACGATATGTACCTTATCCCATTTTATACCGCTGTTCTGGTACACATTGGCTTTGTAAAACAATTTCACAGGGTCGCCAAGCTGCTCCACACGCAGATCATAAGAAGGTGTCCAGCCGGCATTCTGTATCACATAACTGATCACGATATTGGTACTGGTAGGTTCTGTGGCATAGAACTTTACCAGCAATTGCCCCCCGGCCTGGTAATCCTTCTGTTGTTCCAGGTTTATCTGTGTATTCAGCCTGGCTATAATAGCATTATTCAGTGCATCCTTTAGCTCCAGTTTATGCTTCTCGCTCAGCAGTTCTTCCATCTTCTTGTTCACCAGTTCCAGCAAGTGTTGCAGTTCAGTTACAGACACACCGCTCTTTTCTGTATATAGTTTATTGTTTTCATCAAATATGGTCAGTTGCGCATCCACAACTGTCATCCTCATATCAGTAAGCTTTATCTCTTCCCGTATTTTTTCAATACTATCCTTTAAAACTTTTACTATGGGCGATACAACATCGCTGGCAGTCACTGTGCCCTGGTATGTGGATGACTGCACCACAACATCTTTATCAGATGCTACATTCAGGCTTTGTTCATTCACATTACCAGAAATATTGGTAAAGATCACCTCGCTCTCTCCTGCCGGAATGTTCATTTTTGCAGAGCTCACTATTTCGGCTCCTTTCAGGAAAACAGTGGCATGTTCAATATGTACTTTTTGTCTTGTTTCTGCCTGCGCAGGCTGGCTAAAGGACAGCGCAAAAATAGCAGCAAAGAAAATTTGAGTTCTGTTCATAAAAAAGCGATTTAAGAGTAGACGCTTTAAAATGAATAATCCATAACCGGTGTAGAATTATCAATTCTATTGCAAGATCAGAAAGACCTTCTGCCATAAAAGACGATAAATCAAACAGTCACCCCTAATGAAATATTGCAGAAGAATTTTTTTTTACAATTCCTTAACTATCCTCAAATTTTATTTGCCATAGTTCTTTTTCCTTGTATCATACAAATTCAAGATAAATATTTTATTACCTTCTACTTTATAATACAGGCGATTATGTTTGGTGATATGCAGGCCTCTTATGTTTTTGCTTTTACGCGTCAAAGCTCCGGAAAAAGGGTGATCTTTCAATAATTCAATTCGGCTATCTATAGTGTCGAGGAAATTAGAAGCCACTTTTTCTCCCCATTCATTTTCAAGGTAAGACAATACATTTGTTACCCGGTTCAAAAAGCGTTTCTTAAAAATTATTTTGTACGCCACTTACCTGTTGCCTTTCTATATTCTTCTTCGGTAACAGTGTCTTTATCTGATGGTTCTTGTGCTAATGAAATCAATTCATCTATTTGATATGAACTTAAACCATCTGTAATATCCGAGGAATGGCTGTTAATAAAAAAAGACAGTTCCTGTTCAAGCAATGCCAACACATCTTCGTTATCAACAGATTTTATCTGGCTTGCCAACTGTTCCTGCCGTTGCCGTAATGTCATAATATAAAATTCTTAAGCAAATTTAATGAAAAATCGATACATCAGCACCATTATCAATTACCATTAACTATCCTTAATCTGGCATAATTCAGCATGATCTTTTTTTGTCCATGCCCTTCGCCAAATTGTATAGTGGCAATACGGTTATTGGCTCCTCCCTCCAATTGCATTATTTTGCCAAATCCAAATTTCTGGTGTTCCACTTCCATACCCACGTTCATAGCCAGCGGATCGTCTGCTTTAAAATCTGCAGAAGGTTTATGCTCAGGCGCTGCTGTCTTCTGTTGTATCTTTTCAGCAATTTTTTTAAGGGATGAGGGTTTTTCGCTTACCTGTGAACGGTTAGAGGCAAAGCTCCCGGGAGTATTGCCAGCGCGATGGCTGGAACCTGTAAAGGTTTTATCAAGATGCGCATCCGGTATTTCATCAATGAACCTGCTTGGTTCATTGCTTACCAGTTGCCCGAAGCGGTAACGGCTGTTGGCATAAGTCACCCAAAGGCGTTCTTTGGCACGTGTTGTAGCAACATAAAATAAGCGGCGCTCTTCTTCCAGGTCTTCCCTGGTATACATGCTCATGGAACTGGGAAATAAATTTTCTTCCAACCCTACCACAAATACACATGAAAATTCCAGGCCTTTGGCGGCATGTATGGTCATCAGCTTCACTGCATCTGCATTAGGGTCTTTATCGTTATCAGTATCTGTAAGCAGCGTTATTTGCTGCAGGTAAGAGCCCAGGCTTTTATCCCTTAGCTCTCCTTCCTCGTCGGGGGTTTCTGTAAATTCTTTTATGGAGTTCAATAGTTCCTGTACGTTCTCATAACGAGCCAGTCCTTCCACACTTTTATCATTATAAAGGTCTTGTACTAAACCGGTATTCTTACCTACTGCAAAAGCTACATCATAAGCATTTTGCTTTTCCAGCATAGTCTGGAAGCCCCTTATCATCAGCACAAAACTTTCTACGGCATTACCACCCACACCCCTCAAGCCGTAAGCATCCATATTGGCTATCACATCCCAGAAAGTCTTGTTCGTTTCATTGGCCTTAATACTTATTTTATCAAGGCTGGTTTTGCCAATGCCACGCGCCGGGTAATTTATGATGCGTTTCAGATTTTCTTCATCCTGCGTATTCACAACAATGCGCATATAGGCCAGGTAATCTTTTATTTCTTTGCGCTGGTAGAATGACACACCCCCATATAGTTTGTAGGTAATATTCATCCGTCTCAGGCTTTCTTCAAAAGAACGGCTTTGGGCATTGGTACGGTAAAGTATTGCAAAGTTTTTATTTAAATAATGATTGCGTAATTTCTGTTCCTGTATAGCATCTGCTACAAAGCGGCCTTCATCATTATCGGTCATAGTGCGCGCCAGGATGATTTTTTCACCTTCTTTATTCTCTGTCCAGAGGTTTTTGGGTATCTGGTTTTTATTATTGCTTATAATATTGTTGGCTACCTTCAAAATGCTCTGTGTGCTGCGGTAGTTCTGCTCCAGCTTCACGATCTTAACATCATCATAATCGTCCTTAAACTGCAGTATGTTTTGCACCGTTGCCCCCCTGAAGGAATAAATGCTTTGTGCATCATCGCCTACCACGCAAATATTTTCATTTACGGCCCCCAGCATTTTAATTATAGCGTATTGTGCCAGGTTGGTATCCTGGTACTCATCTATAAGGATGTATTTAAAACGGTGTTGGTATTTGGCCAGCACATCAGGAAAATTGGTGAGCAATACATACATTTTAAATAAGAGGTCATCAAAATCCATGGCCCCGTTTTTAAAACAGCGTTTGGCATAGGCGTCATAAATGTCTCCCATCATAGGGCGGTTACCCCTAGCATCTTCCTGTTGTATAGCCCGGTCTTCTTTATAAGCTATAAGATCCAGCAGGCTGTTTTTTGCTGCAGATATCCTGTTGTATACAAAAGCAGGTTTGTAGTGTTTATCATCCAGGTTCATTTCATTGATGATGGTTTTCAACAGGCTTTTCGCATCATCTGTATCGTATATAGTAAAATTATTAGGGTATCCCAGCTTGTTGGCTTCTGCTCTTAGTATTCGTGCAAATACCGAGTGGAAAGTGCCTATATATAAATTCCGCGCTTCTTTATTGCCCAGTATGTGCTCAACCCGTTCCTTCATTTCTGCAGCCGCCTTATTGGTAAAAGTCAGCGCCAGTATATTAAAAGCATCTACTCCATGATGCATCAGGTGAGCAATCCGTGTGGTCAATACCTTGGTTTTTCCGCTGCCGGCGCCCGCCACTATCATCAGGGGCCCATCAATATGTTCTACTGCCTCCCGCTGCTGCTCATTAAGCCCCTCTAAATAATTATGCATATGCGCAAATTTACATAATCCCGCTCTTCATAAGCCAATAGAAATTTTGTGATCTCTGCTGAAATAAATATTGGAATTATCCTGGTTTCAAATTCATTTTAAAGAGCGTAAATTCCGCCCTTACTATCGTCGTAAAAAATGATTTTTTTACTTTTTTGATTTTTGTAATTATGTCTCAAACCATGCTGATTTAAAATTATAAAGGTCATTTTCGAATGTTTTTGTAAAATATTTTTATTTTTTTTAAGGCGATTCAAGCGTGCAAATGTGCCGTTTAAATAGCGCTTTAACAAAATCTTTAGAAAAATAATATTGGCTGTAATGCTTTGCTGATAAGCTTTTCAGTAAGAATGCTATTTTTAGATGAACAATCAAATGAGAAAAAATATCTGCAAAAGATGTGCATAATATGTTTTGCCCCGAAGAGAAAAAACGAATTTTATTTGTTAAAACCAAAAAAAGTATATTAACTTTGCGAAAAATATTTTAGGAACATCATGTTTGCGATTGTAAATATAGCGGGTCAGCAATTTAAGGTAAAAAAGGACGATGAACTTTATGTTCACCGCCTTGAAGGTAACGCGGGTGACAATGTTGAATTTTCCGAAGTGCTCATGGTTAATAATGATGGTAACATCACATTTAACAATAAGAATAAAAAAGTACAGGCAGAAATAGTAAATCATCTGAAAGGCGATAAGGTTATTATTTTTAAGAAAAACCGTCGTAAAGGTTATCAGAAAAAAAATGGTCATCGTCAGAGCCTGACTATGATAAAAATTAAAGAAATTGTTTAATTTTGAGTTTAATAATAATAAGTAATAATTTATAATGGCACACAAAAAAGGTGAAGGTAGTGTAAAGAACGGCCGGGATTCACAAAGTAAAAGACTTGGTGTAAAGGTATATGGTGGTCAACCAGTAATATCTGGCAATATAATAATACGCCAGCGTGGCACGGTTTATCATCCTGGTAAAAATGTAGGTCTTGGAAGAGATTTTACGATTTTTGCAATAGCAGATGGAATGGTTGAGTTTCGAAAAACACGTAATAAGACATTAGTATCAGTAAAAGAAGTTAACGCGATCGCCGAGGCATAATATGCACGGCGATTTTGCCATAAGGTTTTTTTTTAACCCTTAAATTTCACAGTTTATGGCAACAGCAAAGAAGGCAGCTAAAAAAGCTGCACCAAAAAAAGCAGCAGCGAAAAAAGCAGCTGCTCCAAAAAAAGCAGCTAAGAAAGCTGCTCCTAAGAAAGCAGCAGCTAAGAAAAACGCTGCTCCTAAGAAAAAAGTGGCCGCTAAAAAGAAAAAGTAATTTTTCATTTAGCGTTTTCCAAAAGAGACTGTATAACCCACAGTCTCTTTTTTTATTTGCTATTGTGAAGCTTTTTGTTTTTCCGAATTTCTTGCTACTTGTTCTGTTTTGGCAAATCAGGGCAATTATAGACTTTTTCTGATATCCGGCAGCCCGACCCGACTACCTGAGGAGTAACAGGTCCCCTTTCTGAACGATTTCGCGGTTGTCAACACATTTATACCTGAGGATGTAATAGTAAGTGCCTATTTCCTGTGCTGTTCCGTTCAGGGTGCCATCCCAGCCTTTGCTGATGTCTTTTGTTTCGAATACGATCTGGCCCCAGCGATTTGCTATCCTGAAATAAACCAACTGGTCGTGGCTGATGGTGATGACCCTGTAAATATCATTTTTACCATCTTTGTTTGGAGAAAATGCATTTGGCAGGGAGACATGACAACAAAGATCGACACTGAGGTAGGTGCTGTCAGAAGAAGTACAGCCTGTAGTGTCGGATACTGTGAGGGTGACATTGCCAGCAGCAAGAATAATGGCAGTCGTTTGAGGGCTTGATGTGTTGAGAAAGCTGCTTTGTGGCTGCCATTTATAGATATAGCCTTGTGCAGTGTACGCTGTCAATGAAATGGTATCGCCACCGCAGATCTGTGATTTGCTGACATTGGTAATTTTTGCAAGGGGTGAAGGCTTGATGCTTAATGAATCAGAATAGGATAATGTACCACAAGGGTTGCTGGTTGTGACCTGGATGTGTTTAGTGCCTGTGCCTGGCCAACTGATATGATAAGGCCCGGGCCCGGAACCTGAGGCAATGGTGCCGTTATCGAATGACCAGAGGTAAGTAAGATTTTGTGTATTGCCGCTAAGCTGCACGTTCATTTGCTGGCCAATACATCCCAGGCGGTCCATTGTAAGGGTTAATGTATCGGGCGGGTAACTGAGTGTGAGATGGAGTGTTGCAATGGAATCGCAACCATCGGAGGCCGTAAAATGATGTACATAGGTGCCTGAAGAGTCTAATGTTTGACCACCAAAGACAATAACAGAATCGGAACAGATGGTTAAATTCTGAGTGGATGTTTTACTTGGAATGACTGCTACTAAAACCGTATCTGTGGCAGAACAACCATTGGCTGTGACATTAAGAACATATAAGCCTGAGTCAGCAGCAGAGGCATTACTGATGCTTGGGTTTTGTAATGAGCTTGTAAAGCCGTTAGGGCCTATCCAGTGAAAAGTAGCATTGGCAAAAGAATCGACAGATAAATGAATTGTGGAATCGCTGCATACCGGGGCATTTGTGGAGATATTGGGCAACAAGCCTCCGAAATCGCTGAAATAGCCGAAACTGGCGCCACCTCCCGGCCCTCCGTTGAGCACGCCAAGATGGAATAAAGAAGTAGTATTGTTGACGGTGATAACGGAGCCAGGAGGATAGGTTGTTGTAGATAAAGTAATATGTGCGGCATACCATACACTGGCTGTGCCAGGTACTGGACTAAACATAGCTGCTGTAATAATACCGCTTGCTCCGTTGAGAAGGAAATTTCCCTGGCCTCCATTCTTTACCATCAGGTTTAGATACAAATCAATATTTGATGTTGATTGAATGAAACAGAATGGCTGCCTGTGCAGACGATGGATGGTAATATTGCGGAGCCAACTTCGCAGCCAATGCCGCTAAGCTGATAAACATAGACTGGTTTGGAGCTTTGTATATAAGTAGATGCCCCGCCTACTGCCAACTGGTAAGTTTGCCCGGCATTAATAGTTGTAACAAAAGTGCCGTTTTGAGAGATATTTGTAGCATTTTGGGTAGCTGTTATAAATAGTTGGTCTCCCGGTGAAAAGAGGGAACCGTTCATGGCAATGTATTCTGTGCCAATGACGTTAACCGGGACAATCTGGTCTCCTGCAAGATCGGCACAGCCACCATAAATACCGCCAGCGAGAAGATCGTCTTTTACATTGATAGTAATTGGTTTACTGGACGTGACGCGAGATCCCTGTAAATGCTGGGCTGCGGTCTGGCTTGTTGCTGTGGCAGAATAGGTTTGCCCTGCATTGAGTGTGATGGTGAAAGGTGTTCCGGCAGCATGGCCAACTATATTATTGGACGGCGTGATAGTAACAGTTGTATTGTTTTGGGTGGCTACTATATCGAAAGCGGAATAGGGGGTTGGGGTGTAATTGGGATCATTATCAAGAAAATTCTGGGACGGTATCCAGAAATCGGTTCCCATTGCGTTTTGTCCCTTGAGGACGAAGAACTCGGGATTACATATGCAGGTTGTGCTTACCTCATGATAATAGACACTGATGGGCGTGGTGGAGCTTATTTTCAAGCCATAATTGAGAACGGTATTAGCTGGCTTGTTTTCGATGGAATCGATCCATAAAGTAAGATCTAGCGAAGTGGTAGTGCCTGCAGGAATATTCAATGTTTGCACAGGCATGCATCCTATACATGCGGGCTGGCTGATGGTAACAGTGGCTGCTTGTGTAAAGGCGGTCATTCGCAATACGATAGGCCTGTCGAAATCATTAGCTACCCCATCTTGTGAAACCTCGGGTGCTGCAAACCAGAAAAGTGTATCTATTTGTGCCTGCGTTGTGGATGTGAAAAGACAGCATAATATGATAAAAAGATACCTGATATTTTTCACAGTAAGTATATTTAAAAGGCTGGTGGTTCAAAATATTTTCAGATAATAAGACCATGCTATTGTGCTAAGGGTTGGTTGAAGATAAAAATAATATAAACAGTTTGCTTCATTGTTATTTATACCGCATATTATTTATAAGGATTTATTAAAAATATAGGGTAGGGGTTACCAGGGCTTAATGATATTTCAGGACAGGTATAAGCGGCTTTTCAGAAATTCTTTATAAATTCCCCCCGCTGGCAAGCATGCCGCTTTGCTTTGTGCATTGTGTGTTTGTGCCTGAAGCATAGCCTCCTGCATGCCTTCCAACCTATTAACAAATTCTCCCCCGCGCCTATAGCCACTTTCAAAGAAAAATTTGGGTTCGCCCCTTTCACGATAGTATATTTGTTGTGAATTTGAATAAATATTAAATTTAACTTTATAAGTTCTTTGACATACATCGACCGCCGTAGCTTTCTTTTATCAATCGCCGAAACTAAAGTGAAGGAGATAGCGAAGGAGGATAGA